>NZ_JBMNDS010000059.1:0-62297 GCF_052543295.1 Streptomyces sp. SAS_270 | reverse complement strand
TCGGCCGGCTGACCCCCGTCGAATTCGAGATCGTCATGACCACACCGGCCCCCCAGGCCGCGTGATCGAACCTGTCACCCGAACCTGCATCAGACCCACGCGTCAACTCGTGGCTCGACGGAACACCCACGCATGACGACAGACAGCTCGTAGCGCTCGCGGCCGTGGTGATCCCACTCCTTTCGCCGTCGATGGTGCGCCGCGGCGATCCCCTACTGCGATATGCGGTGCGCTCACCGCGGGCACCGCACAGCACAAGAGGAACGGCAAGAGGCCATGGACCGACTCGCTTCGGGTCGCGGCCGCGGTATACGCCGCAGACCGGCTCCTGGACCGCGGGTATCCAGCCGACTACATCGCTGACACGATCTTCGACCTTCGCCTCATCGATCACCGGCGCAGGCCATGGCGCATGGACGTCGCTGAGCTGGCGTACGGGCCTGCACTGCGGCCGAATCCCTTCATTGAGCCGCTGGTACACCGCGGACTGATCACTCTCGGCGGCTGGCTCTGACTCGAAGAGGGGCGACATCGTGACCGAAACGTGCGCTCGTGCCGAGGACGATGAGGGACCCCAGGAACGAGAGCCGGCCGGCGCTCCGAACATCTGGGGCTACCCGCCCATGGGCAGGGCCGACGCCGCGGCTCCGGGGAACGGTGGTTACTGCAGCGGCCGTACATCCTCGTAGGCGGACTCGCGATATGCCGTATCGCCGTACCACGGCTCTCCGCTTGTCTCGACGGACGATATGTCCAGTACGGCGATTTCCTGGCCGACGAGGCCGACGTTCCCGTCGCCTTCGTTGAGGCGACCTTGGACGGCGACGACACGGTCCGGCGTCAACGCGTGCTGGACCAGCGGGTAGGCGGCGGGGAAGATCAGGATCTCCATCTCGCCGTCGCGGTCTGCGAGGCGGACGACTGCCCAGACCTTGCCCTGTTTGGTCGTCCTGCGTTGGACGTGGGTGATGAGGCCGGCGAGGGTGACGACGCCTTCGGTGCGGCCGGACGCGGTGAGCTCGGTGATGGTGATGGACCGGTGGCGGGACAGGATGTGCTCGGTGCCGTCCAGGGGGTGCGCGGAGACGTACATGCCGAGCATGTCCCGCTCGGCGGCCAGGAGTTGCCTGCGCGGCCACTCTGTGTCGTCGATGGTGAAGTCGAGGCCGAACGAGGGCTGGCCGTCGGTGCCGCCTAGGCCGCCGAAGAGGTCGTCCTGTCCGATCGCGGCCTGCTTCTTGACCGGAACGACCGAGTCGATGGCGTCTTCATGGACGGCGGACAGCCCTTTGCGGGTGTGGTGCAGCGAGTCGAACGCCCCGCCCTTGATCAACGATTCCACGACCCGCTTGTTCAGCGCCGCGAGGTCTGCCTTGTCGAGGAAGTCGAGGAAGGAGGTGTACTTGCCCTTCGACGTGCGGGTAGCGACCAGGGATTCGATGACGCTCTCGCCGACGTTGCGGACCGAGCGCAGCCCGAACCGGACGTGTTCGCCGACGGCGGTGAAGTTCGCGACGGACTCGTTGATGTCGGGGGGCAGGACCCGCACGCCGAGCTTGCGGGCGTCGGCGAGGTAGATCGCGGCCCTGTCCTTGTGGTCGCCGACCGAGGTGAGCAGGGCGGCCATGTACTCGGCGGGGAAGTGCGCCTTGAGGTAGGCAGTCCAGTACGACACCAGGCCGTAGCCGACGCTGTGGGACTTGTTGAACGCGTACCCGGCGAAGGGCAGCATCACCTCCCACAGCGCCTTGATCGACTCCTGCGAGTACCCGTTGTCCCGCATCCCGCCGTGGAACTTCTCCCATTCCGCGGCCAGCACCTCGGGCTTCTTCTTGCCCATGGCGCGGCGCAGCAGGTCGGCGCCGCCCAGGGTGTACCCGGCGAGCCGGCGGGCGATGGCCATGAGCTGTTCCTGGTAGACGAGCAGGTGGTAGGTGTTCCCGAGGATCGGCTCCAGGGCGTCTTCCAACTCGGGGTGGATCGGGGTGATCTCCTGGCGGCCGGTCTTCCTGTGCGCGTAGTCGGTGTGCGCGTGGGCGGCCATCGGGCCGGGCCGGTACAGGGCCAGGGCGGCGGCGATGTCGTCGAAGCGGGAGGGCTCCATCAGCTTCAGCAGGGTGCGCACGCCGGCGCCGTCGAGCTGGAACACACCGACGGTGTCACCCCGGGCCAGCAGCTGGAAGGTGGTGGCGTCGTCCAGGGGAACGGGGGTGGCACCGTAGGCGGGGACAGTATCGGTGGTGAGGTGGATACCGCGGTTCTCGCGGACGTTGTGGATCGCCTGGTCGATGACGCCGAGATTGCGCAGTCCCAGGAAGTCCATCTTGACCAGCCCCAGGTCCTCGCAGCTGGGGTAGTCGAATCCGGTGATCTTCATGCCGTCCCTGGGGCGCATGTGGAGGGGGACACGGTCGGTCAGGCGGGTCTTGGACAGGATGACCGCGGCAGCGTGGACTCCGGTGTTTCGGATCAGTCCCTCGACGCCCATCGCCGCGTCGAGGACCCGGCGCACATCGGGTTCGTTCTCGTACAGAGCACGGATCTCGCCGGCCTCCCCGTAGCGGGGGTGGTTCTTGTCGAAGATCCCGGGCAGCGGGATCGCCTCGCCCCTGGGGTCCTGCGGGAGGGTCTTCGTGATCCGCTCACCGTGCGAGTACGGGTAGCCCAGCAGCCGCGCGGTGTCCTTGACGGCGTTCTTCGCCTTGAGCCTGCCGAAGGTGTTGACCAGCGCCGTGTACTGGTCGCCGTATTTCTTAACCACGTACCGGACCATGCGCTCGCGGTGGCGGTCGTCGAAGTCGAGGTCCACGTCCGGCGGGTCGATGCGCTCCGGGTTCAGGAACCGTTCGAAGAGCAGCCCGTGCTCCAGCGGGCACAGCTCGGTGATGCGCATGGCGTACGCCACGATCGACCCCGGTGCGGAACCACGTCCCGGCCCGACGGGGATCTTCTGGGCGCGGGCGTACCGGCAGATGTCTGCGACGATGAGGAAGTAGGAGGAGAACCCCGTCGGGCCGATGACGTTCATCTCGGTCTCGAAGCGCTCCATCACGTCGGCGGGGACCGGGGAGCCATAACGCATAGCCAGCCCCTTGAGGCACTCCTGTCGCAGCCACGACTCCTGGGTCTGCCCTTCGGGGACGCCGGGGTACTGCGGCATCTCGTCCCCCGGGGCGAAGACCTCCTCGTAGGACTCGATGCGCTCCGCGACCAGCAGGGTGTTGTCGCACGCCTCGGGCAGGTCGGCGAACAACTCCCGCATCTGGGCGGCGGTCTTGAGGTAGTAGCTGGTGCCGTTGAACCTGAACCGGTTCGGGTCGTCCTTGTCCTTGGCCACCTGGATGCACAGCAGGTTGTCGTGGGTGTCCGCGTGCTCTTCGAGGACGTAGTGGGCATCGTTCGTCGCCAGCAGCGGGATGCCCAAGTCCTTCGCCAGACGCAGCAGGTCGGTGCGGACGTTGCGCTCCAGGGCCAGGCCGTGGTCCATCAGCTCCAGGAAGTAGTTCTCCCTGCCGAGGATGTCCTGGTAGCAGGCCGCGACGTGTCGTGCCTCGGCGTACTGGCCAAGGCGCAGCCGGGTCTGGACCGCACCGGAGGGGCACCCGGTCGTCCCGATGACGCCCTCGGCATGCTCCGAGATCAGCTCCATGTCCATACGGGGCTTGCCGGCCGGGAACTGCCCCGTGAAGCTGGCCTCACTCGACAGGTGGAACAGGTTGCGCAGTCCCTGGGCGTTGCGGGCCCACATCGTCATGTGGGTGTAGCGGCCTGCGCCCGGCACGTCCCTGGAGCCGTCGCCGTCGTCCGGCATGGCGCGCTGGCCGCCGGGCCCCCAGAACTCCTGCGTGCGGTTACGGCGCCCGGACGGGGCGATGTACGCCTCGATGCCGATGATCGGCTTGACGCCGTCGAAGCCTTGGGCGACCTGCTGGAACTCGTACGCGCCGAACATGTTGCCGTGGTCGCTCATCGCGATGGCGGGCATGTGCTGCCGGGCGGCCTCGGCGAACATCGGCTGCAGCCGCTGGGCACCGTCGAGCATCGAGTACTCGGTGTGATTGTGCAGGTGGACAAAGGAGTCGGTCACCGGGAAGGCCCCTCCGAGGACCGCGGGGAAGAACGCGCCGGTCACGAGAACCGGATCTTGAAGCGACCCCCAAGCAGAGCACCCCCGAGGGGCCCGCTCCCGGCAGGTGTGAGGCCGGTCGCCGCCATGCTCCACACCACTCGCGTGGGCCGCTGGGTGTGGGGCGTGGCGTGCGGGTGGGCTGTCAGCCGAGGCTGAGGATGGCCTCGACCAGCAGGTCGGGCTGCTGCTCCTGGAGGAAGTGACCGGCGTCGGGAACCGTCACGTGCTTCTGGCCCTTCGCGCCGGGGACGCGGGCCTGGAAGATTCCCTCGAAGGGGCGCGAGATGTGATCGTGCTCGGCGAAGGCGGTCAGGAACGGCTTGTCGAAGGCTTCCAGCCCGGCCCAGGCACTGCGCAGCGTCGCGGCGAGCGGTTCCGGGGTCTCGAGCGTGACGAGGTGCGGGAACTGCCGTGCCCCGGCGAAGTACCGCTCGGAGGGGAAGGGGGCGTCGTAGGCAGCAGCCTCCTCCTCGGTCAGGACGTCACCGGTGGCACTGAGAGCGGCGGCGACCGCCCGCGAAGCGGTCAGGTCGGGCGCGTCGGACATCTCCCGCCATTCCAGGAACGCGCTGAATCCCTGCGCGAACGTCTCCGGGGTCAGGGAGGCCATGAAGTCCGGGTCGGTCAGGCCGGTGTTGGAGGCGACGACGGCCACGAACCGGTCGGGCGTGAGCCCGACGTGCACGTTGAAGATGTAGCCGCCCCAGTCCTGGCCGAACAGGGTGATGTCGGTGAGGCCGAGCTGGTCCAGCCAGTCACCGGTCCAGGCGATGTGGGACTCGTAGGTGTAGGCGGCCCGGTCGACCGGCTTGTCCGAGCGGCCGAAGCCGATCAGATCCGGGACCAGGACTCGTCGGCCCGCTGCCACCAGGCCGGGGATCATCTTGCGGTACAGGTAGCCCCAGGACGGCTCGCCGTGCGCGAGGACCACGACCGGGCCGTCGGACGGCCCCTCGTCGACGTAATGCATGCGCAGTCCCTCGCCGACCGTGACGTAGTGCGGCTCGTACGGCCAGTCAACGAGGTTCTCGAAACGCTCGTCCGGGGTCCGCTCGATGTGCATGCCGGCTGTTGAGTTCGACATGTCGCTCCCTTCCTGCAGTGTGGATCGGCCGGCTCGCTCCAGTGCCGAGCCGCGTGCTGTTGCCCCATGAACGTACGACCGGATACATGACATGTGCCGTCATGTTTATCTGGGACTTTTTCGGCACACTCCGCGGGAGAGGCAGCGGCGGCTGGCCGGGCCGACTTGTGCGGAGCCGAGCGTATGCGGCGGCTTTTTGAGTCTTGGAGCCGACACGCAGGGTGCCCGGACCGGCACCCGCAGGAGCGGCGTTGGCGCTGGCACCGGCCGCAGCCCGGTGCGGGACGGGTGGAGCCGGAATGGAGGAGCCCACTCTGGATACATGACGGACTTCGTCATGTATCCAGGTCATTCTTGGGGTATGAAATCCGACCGATTGCTGTCGCTGCTGCTGTTGCTGCAGACCCACGGGCAGATGCCCGCGACCGACCTGGCCGCGCGCCTGGAAGTGTCGGTCCGGACCATCTTCCGCGACGTCGAGGCGCTGTCCGCGGCCGGTGTGCCCGTGTACGCAGAGCGAGGCTGCAACGGGGGCATCGCTTTGCTTCCCGGCTACCGCACCGATGTCACCGGCCTGACGGCCGACGAAGCCCGCGCGCTGTTCGTATTGGTCACCGACCGGGCCCACGCCGACCTGGGACTGGGCCAGGCGATCGGCTCGGCGCTGCGCAAGGTCATGGCTGCTGTGCCCGCGCCGTTTCGCGGTGACGCCGATCTCGCGAGCCGCCGCATCCTGATCGACCCGGTGCGCTGGCGCGGCAGCCCTCAGGAGCTCACCGTCGACCTCGGCGTGCTCCAGGCCGCGGTCTTCAACGACCGGCGGCTTCGACTGCGCTACCGTCACGGCCGCGATGCCCAGATCCGCTCCTACACCCTCGATCCGTACGGGCTCGTGAGCAAGGCGGGTATCTGGTACCTGATCGCCGATCACCACGGAAAGCCCATGATGTTCCGGGTGGACCGGATGCTCTCGGCGACGGTCACCGAGGATCCCGTCCAGCGGCGCAGCGGGGTGGAACTGGCCGAGCTGTGGGAGGGCCTGCGATACAGGGTCGACAACGTGCCCACACCGGTGAGCGTGACGGTGAAGGTCCAGCGCCCCATGCTGGCGAAGTTCCTGGCTCTGCACGGCGCGGAGCTCGCCGCCCCGCCACCGCAGGAGCCGGCCGATACCGAGAGCACCGATCCGGTGCAGCTGGAGGTGAGGTTCCATTCGCTGCGCCTGGCTGAGCAGCTTCTCCTCTTCGGTCCCGCCGTCGAGGTCCTTCAGCCGGCCGAACTGCGTGAGGCGCTGGTCCGCAGGGCACAGGAGACCATCGCCCTGTACGACGGCGCCCCAGCAGACTGACAGTAGTCGTCGCCCGGACGCGTCGGCGCGTGAGCAGGCCCGCGATGTCACTGACCCGGACTTCATCCTTGCGCAGGCCGACGGCCAAGGAGCGGGCAGAGACGGTGCCTTGCACGATCCGCGCGTTCCCACAACTCATCGGCTGCAACTGTTCAACCTGGGTTCGCGCGAGCCGAAGTTCATCCCGACGAACCCAAGGGTCTATGGAGCGGGTGGCTGGTCTCGATCCCTGGGTTCTTCTGATCCGACGGTCATAGGGCAGGGTCGATGAGGAGCGCGGCGGCGCCGGCGGCGACAGCGAACAGGGATATTCCCGCACCCAGTGCGGCGGACCTTGCACTGATGTCCTTCCTCAGTCCCGCGGCCAGGAAGGCGACGGCGTCGACCGAATCGACGAGCACGTTGAGTGCGACGAAAGTGCTGGGCTCGGTGAAGCTTTCGAGGTGCAGCAGCCCTGCGGCCAAGATCGCGTTGCGGATGGCGAACATCCGCGCGTAGGTGATCGCCGGTGTGCCAGTGGCGTCCATTCGAATGAGGCGAGTGGCCCACCTGGGTGCGAACAGGTGGGTGGCAGCGGCAAAGATGCGACCGCCGATCAGGATTTGCAGGGGAAGTGAGGTAATGATCTCCGAGGTTGCCATGGCGCATCCCTGAATTCGTAGGTGTCTGGCGTTGATGCACTGGATCCCCAAGCGCGGTGGGGTGCAGCTGGTGGCGGTGCGGTTTCGTCGGAAATGGGGTCTGTGTTTTTTGTGCACTGCGGGGTTTCGAATGGCAGCCAGTCGAAGAGGTAGCAGGTTGGCGACGATCTTTCCGTTGGTGACGGTCACGCACTCGGCAGCGGGCGAGCTTTCCACTGGCACCGTGCGGGTGTCGTAGACGAGGGTCGCCTTCTCGTCGACCCCGAAAGCGGCGATCAGTTCGTCCGATGCAAGGATCTGCACGAGCAGCGACATGAAGGCGCGGTAGCCCTCGGCACCCTCGATCAGCCCGCCAGGTGCGTAGCAGACGATGTTGTCGGCGATGTAGGTCATCGCACGATCGAGGTCGTGCGGGGTCCGGGCCTCTCAGTAGGCCAGCGCGGTCCGCAGCGCGGGGCTTGAGTTGTCACCGGAAGTACCTTCTTCTGCAGGCGTGAGGCCGGCCCCCGCTCTTCTGCAGGCGTGAGGCCGGCCCCACCATGCCGCTGCCGGCGTCCGTGTCAGCGGGCAGCCGCGGGGAACCCATCTACGAAGACCTCGTCGTGCAGACGGTCATCGCACGCACCGGCCCCAATGACCCTCTTCTCAAGGTCAGTCCGGTGCTGGCAGGGCTGGTTCTAGGCGGTGGTGCCTTCGGCCTCGGCGGAGAGCTTGGCCCACTCCTCCCACGTCTTGAGCCGCTCGGTATAGACCGGCGGGGCGACGTGCAGCGGGGCTGTGCCGAAGAAGACGCGCAGGGGCGGGGTGTCGGCGTCCACGATCTTCAGCAGTGCCTCACCGGAGGTGGCCGGGTCACTGTTCCCCAGCTGGCTCGCCCCGGCGTGCGCGGCGGCGCGCACCTCGTCATAGGCGGGCAGCGGTTCGGCGGCTACGGCCGAGGAACCGGCCCAGTCGGTGGCGAACCCGCCGGGCTCGACGAGGGTGACCTTGATCCCGAAGCCGGCGGCCTCCTGGGCGAGGGCATCACTGAGTCCCTCCAGAGCCCACTTCGAGGCGTTGTAGCCGCCGACGTAGGGGAACGCCACGACACCGGCGATGGTGGAGATCTGCACGATGTGGCCGCTGCCCTGCTCCCGCAGGAGCGGCAGGGCGGCCTGGGTCACCCACAGGGCGCCGAAGAAGTTGGTCTCCATCTGGTCGCGGATCTGCTGTTCTGTCAGTTCCTCGACCATGCCGAACAGGCCGTAGCCGGCGTTGTTGACGACGACGTCCAAGCGCCCGAAGTGGGCGTGCGCCCGCTGGACGGCATCGGTGGCGGCGGCCTTGTCGGTGACGTCCAGGGTCAGGGGGAGGATCGCCTCGCCGTGGGCGGCCACCAGGTCGGCGAGGGAGTCCGTGTTGCGGGCGGTGGCCGCGACCTTGTCGCCGCGCTCCAGGGCCGCCTTGGCGAACTGGCGGCCGAAACCGCGCGACGAGCCGGTGATGAACCAGATCTTGCTCATGAAAACACTCCGATCGAGATGACGTCTTGGGCCAAGGGCATTTGTTGGGCTCCGGAGCGAGATGTCCCGGGGCACAGATTCCGTCTTTGGGTGGTTACGCGGGCGCGTCGGCCGGAAACTCGTAGTTGAGGGTCCACAGGTGAGTGGGCATTACGTGAAGGCAGACTTCAACCGGTCGTTGCTGGGAAGTCCATCCCACGTGCGTGATGGAGTAGACCAGGTGGTTTTCCCTCAGCTCAAGGGATTCGACTTCCTGAGCAGTTGGGGGGCGAACGTTGATCTCCTCGGTGATCCTCACCTGAGCGAGGCCCATCTCGGCAAAACGCGCGATGATCCCACCCGGGCCACTGCTTTCTGCTTCGAGAGCCGTCCCGTCGGCGATCTCGACAGGGATGTAGGAGTCGGCAAGCTGCACCGGAGCCTCATTCGCGAGCATTATTCGAGCCCGCTTTACCGTGCTGATCTCTTCCGGGGACACACCCAGAATGGCTGCAACCTGCTCAGGTGGAGCGGCCTTGGTGACGGTTCTGGCCGACGCGGGATCCATTTTCAAGCTGTGAATCTCCGAATCGAATGCAATGCGTCCGGCCGCACGCCTGCGGGCTTCGTACGAATAACGCCCGACAGTATTCCGCTTGACTTCAGGGACGGCGTTCACGATTGTTCCTTTCGATCGAGGCCCGTACCAGGTCGCCTGCCGGGCGTTACTGGATTCGGGATGGCCTCCCCGGCCCGCAAGGGGCTACGAGCACCCCACACCACGGCCTGTGCTGCCCGGGAGCGACCCGTTGCGGATGAGTTGCCGTGGCTGAGCACGCTGGGTTGCAGGCTGCTATGTACTGGACAGCACCTCCCCGAGTTCCTCCTTGTGACGTTCGACCCAAGCCGCCTCTTCACCGGGGGCGGGCATGATCAGGCCGGCTTCCATGACGGAGGTCGAATCGAGCTCGTTGAGCCCGATCACCACGCTGCGGGGATGCTGGCCGGTGATCGCGGTCCAGGCTTCGGACAGCCGGGTCAAAAGTTCCGCGCGCGCCGCACGATCCCTGCCGGCCCGGATCGCTCCATTGATCACCGACAGTGTGTTGGGCCGTCCGGCGGTGAAGAACTCCGACGGCTCGTATTCACTGAACACGACGTGGACGAACCCCCGGGGCGCTCCGGTGACCGAGGTGTGCACGGTGGTGATTGCTTCCGCCAGCTCGGTGCGGCGGTCGGTATCGAGCGAGCCGGCCGGGACGAGACACTGATAGATCGGCATGAATTCCCTTTCCGTTCTGTCATTGGGTCTGTCAGGGTTCGATAAGCACTTTCCGGTTGGTCCGCCGGATTACGTGGTCAGGGCGGCCGGCACCGGAATGTCCAGGAACCTCAGCAGGTCCGCGAGTTTGGCGTCGAGTTCCAGGCCAACTTTGGTGATGTCGGGATTGCCGAAGGTGGCGAATCGGGTGCTGGGCTGTTCGACGGAGAACCAGGCGGCTCCCTGGCGGTCCTCGTGGATGGTGGCGCGCTGTGGGGCGACCAGCACGGCCGGGTCGCGGGTGTACACCCGATGGGCGATCGTGTGGTTGCCCATCAGGTATGTGGTGCAGGAGCCGGTGTCTGCGGCCACGCTCAGTCGTGCCATGCCCCCGACGCCGGAGCTCCAGTACCGGACGAACCCGTGCGGTGCGTTCTCGGCGGTGGCGGCGAGAACGGTGTCCCAGGTGACCGGCTCAGGCTCCATCTCGCTGAACCGAGCGGTATCGAACGACGGCACGGCACGCTCATAGCTGGTGCGGAGGTCGTCGAAAGACAGCCCCGTACCGATCGAGAACTGGACGACCTCGTGCATCACCGTGGTGATGGTTCCGGGGATGGTCGTGCTCATCGTGCGCTGTCCTGTTGCAGGCGACGGGAAGTGAAGGACTGGACGCGAGCCGCGCGGCCGAAAGACTCGTCGCCGGCGGTGCTGTCAGGCGGCCTTGAGGGTGCCGCCGTCGATGACGTGGTCGGCGCCATGGATGTTGGCGGCGCGCTCCGACAGCAGGAAGGCGACCAGGTCCGCCACCTCCGCAGGTTCGGTCAGGCGCCCCGAGGCGATGCCGACCTGCCCGGGCAGACCCGCCAGAAGATCGTCGTGGCCGACGCCGAAGGCGGCGGCGACCTTGCCGCCGTAACCGTCCGGGTCGGTCCACAGCCGGCTGGCCACGGTGCCCGGGGAGACGGTGTTCACGCGGACACCGCGCGGCGCCATCTCCTCGCTGAGCCGCTTGCCGAACTGGGTCAGCGCCGCCTTGGCCTCCGCGTAGCCGACCGGCGTGCCGGTGTGCACGCGGGCGTTGATCGAGGAGATGTTCACGATCGCGCCCCTGCGTTCCAGGATGCTCGGCAACGCCGCCCTGGTGGTCCACACCGCGCTGAACAGGTTGAGATCGAATATCCGCTGCCACTGCTCGTCGCCGGTGTCGAGGACTCCGCCGACGCCCATCCCGTCCGGGTCGCCCGCGCCGACGTTGTTGACGAGGAAGTCGATCCCGCCGACCGCGGCCAGCGCCTGATCGGCAACCGACGTCGCCCCGTCGCGGGTGCTGAGGTCCACAGAGAAGGCCGCGGCGGCGACCTCCTCCAGCTCGGAGGTGATGGTCCGGGCGGCACCCACCACCCGCACGCCCTCCGCGGCCAGGGTCCGGGCGATCGCGAGGCCGATGCCGCGACTCGCGCCGGTGACCAGAGCGGTCTTTCCGCTGATGCCAAGGTCCATGATCTCCTCTTTCTTGAAGAACCGCATATTCTTGAACTGAGGGTCAAAAATTAGGGCACAAAAAGGCCATCGTCCGAGGTGGCGTGCCTCAGAGGCCCGCGAGTGCCGTGTCGATGATCCGATGGAGCGCCGGCCGCTCGAACGTCCTGGCCATGACCCGCAACCCGGCGAGGGTGTTCTGCAGGAACAGCGCCTGTGCTCTGGCGTCGACGTCCCGGTCGACGTCACCGTCCCGCTGCCCTTGCGCGATGCGGGCGGCGAGGAGCTCGATCAGGCCCTCCTCCATGCGGAGCACCGCGCGGGTGGCCTCCGCGTCACGTCCGCCGAGCTCCCCGATCGTGTTCTGGGCCAGACATCCACGTCGGACCGCCCCGTCCAGGTCCGCGTCCACGAGGAGCACGAAGTAGGCGCGGATGCGCTCCTTGGCGGTGCCCGGGCGCGAGAGGAACTCCTCGGCCTGTTCGGCACGCGTGCGGCCGTAGAGCTCCAGTACCTTGCCGAACAGCTGACGCTTGGAGCCGAAGGAGTGGTAGAGGCTGCCCTTGGCCACTCCGGTCGCCTCCGCGAGGTCGGCGGGGGAAGTGTCGGTGTAGCCCTTGGTCCAGAACGTCTCCATCGCCTGCGCGATGACCACGTCCGGCTCGAAGCCCTTCGGTCTGCCCATATCGCTACCGTAGCAATATTTGACCTGTAGGTCAAATACTTGGATTGCAAGTCGGCGCCGGAGATCCGCGAGGAGGTCGGCCCGCTCTGGGTCGAACAGTTCCATCCCGTCCCATGAAAGCGCCGCCCTTCGACTCATCGCGTGGCTCACGCCCCGGGGGTCAGTTCTGTCACCGCGTAGGCGTCGCGATAGTCACCCGGAGACATCGAGAACTCGCGCCGGAACTGTCGACTGAAGTGGCTGGCGTCGCAGAACCCCCACCGAAGGGCGATCCGTGCGATGGGCAACGACGTGTTGACCAGAGCGGATCGAGTGGCGGCGAGACGATGCCTGCGCGCCACCGACCGCACCGTTTCACCGCTCTCGGCGAAGGCCCGTTGCACCGTACGGACGGCGACGTTGTGGGTCGCGGCCAACTCGCTGACGCTGATCGCCCCCTGGGGCAGGCGCTCGATGATCGATGCCTCGATGCGTGTGCGCAGGAACGAGAGCCCACTGGTCTTGTTGAGGGGCGGCGGCTGGGCCGACCGCAGCAGGCCGGTCACCAGCACCAGCAGGGCGTTGCGCGCCGTTTCGATCTCGAGCGGTGACATGCCGCCCAGGTACTGGTCGATGCCGGCGGTGTAGTCGTGGAGCAGGGTGGACAGGGCGTTGTCGCGGGCCTCGAAGACGACGGACTGCGGAGACCCATGTCCGGTGTCGAAAGGGGCGAGTGCCGTCATCGGAATGCGGATGGCCCGCTTCACGAGCGTCCCCGGCACTACGACCCTGCCCGGCCGGCCGGTGTTGATGAGGGCGAGGCTGCCCGGACGCAGGACGAGCGCATCGTGGGACGTCTCGATGATCTGGCGCCCCTCGGACACGGTGACCAGGATGACTGAGTCGGCCTCGGCGTCGGCCATCTCACGGGTGCGGACGCCCTCGAAGTCGGGGGTGCGCCAGTCGGCGATGACGAGGTCGCCGAGCGCCCGGGTGCGCACGGCCGCCCTGAGGCCGTGCCGACCCGTAGGTCGAAGGGCGACGGCGGCGAAGGCGTTCTCGGCCATCTGCCATGCCCGCACGGCCTCGTCGGCGCTCGAAGCGACGTCGAGGTCGAGGTCGGGGTCGAAGGAGGGATCGGCGACGACTGTCATTGACTGCTCCTGACCGGTGGAGGGGATGAGCGGCCGCGCTGCGACGGAAAACGCGGGTCACAGGCGCGCGGGACCCCGGCAGGGGCGCCCCCGCGTACTGGTGGGACCCGACGTCTCCCGATCAGGCATGCCTTCGAAGAACCGACTCGGCACGAGCCGCGCGGTCGCACCATTCGCCGCCGACTGCGGTGCTGTCAGGCGGCCTTGAGGGTGCCGCCGTCGATGACGTGGTCGGCGCCATGGATGTTGGCGGCGCGGCCGGACAGCAAGAAGGCGACCAGGTCCGCCACCTCCTCGGATTGGGTCAGGCGCCCCGAGGCGATGCCGACCTGCCCGGACAGAGAGGCGAGCAGGTCGCTGTGGCCGACCCCGTACGCGGCGGCGACCGCGAGAGGAACTCATCAGCCTGCTCGGCACGCGTGCGGCCGAAGAGGTCCAATACCTTGCCGAACAGCTGACGCTTGGAACCGAAGGAGTGGTACAGGCTGCCCTCGGCCACTCCGGTCGCCTCCGCGAGGTCGGCAGGGGAAGTGTCGGTGTAGCCCTTGGTCCAGAACGTCTCCATCGCCTGCGCGATGACCACGTCCGGCTCGAAGCCCTTCGGTCTGCCCACATCGCTACCGTAGCGAGTATTTGACCTGTGGGTCAAATACTAGGTCGCAGACCGGCACCGGAGATCAGCGTGGACGTTTGACTCCGAGCGGCCAAGCGCTGCTCGACTCGCGCAAGAGACCTTCCGCACCGCGCGGCCGTCGGTGCCGCAACCAGTCCATCCAAAACGAGGCCACTCGGTCGCAATTTCGAGTGGACGACATTGCCTCGCTCATGGGGTCAGGCCGCTGAGCCACGGGCGGCATGGGGGCACGACCGTGGCTGCACCGACATGAGCCGCCCGGCCCCACGCGCTGCGTGCGACCGGGCGGCTCATGTCGCGGAGATCAGGCGTTCAGATGGCTGAGGAAGTGGTCCCGCGCCGCCGCCGCGCTCTCCTCGAACCCGGCCCCCTGGTACGCGTCGAAGTGTCCGCCCCGCATGAGCACGAGCTTCTTGGGCTCCTTGGCCAGCTCGTACGCCTCCAGCGCCAGGGCGACCGGCGCGACCACGTCGTTGTCCGCGACGATCATCAGCAGCGGCGTGGGCGAGACGCGGCTGATGTAGCTGATCGGCTCGTACTCGCCGGCCATCTCCATCGAGCGCACCGTCACCTCGTTCTTCCAGTTGGGAGCGCGCTTGGCGGCCTCGGTGAACCACTCCCACGCCCCCGCGTCAGGCATCATCGCCGGACCCGTCGGGTCGGCACTGACCGCCGGCACCACGCCCGGCTCGCCGCCCGCGAAACGGTTCATCCGGTCACCCTCGAGCATCCCGCGCAGGTGAGCCGCGAGGTCGGGTCGCACGGCGCGGATGGCCTGCCCGGCGCCCGAGACACCGGGCACCTGCGAGACGACGGCCTTGACGCGACGGTCGACGGCAGCCACCACGATGGACACGCCCCCGGTGTAGCTGGTTCCCCAGAGGCCGATCCTGCTCTCGTCGACATCGGGACGGGTCGTGGCGTACGAGATGGCGTGGCGCATGTCGCGCTGCTGCATCACCGGGTCCGCCTCCTGGCGGGGCGTCCCGTCACTGTCGCCGAAGTTGCGGTGGTCGTAGACGAGGGCGTTGAGACCGGCCGCCGCGAAGTAGGCGCCGAGGTCGTCGAGATACATCTCCTTGACCGCGGTCAGGCCGTGGGACACGACAATCGTGGCCGTAGGCCCTGACGCCCCGACTGCCGGGTAGAACCACCCGCGGAGAGTGACGCCACCCTCGCCCTGGAATTCGATGTCCTCACGCGTCATGGTGTCGACCGCCTCGTGTCGTGATCAATGGAGATCTCCATCGTGGATCGCGCCGACGCGACCTCATAGAACGGAGGCGCCGGGTGGGGGGTACACGGACGCCAACTGCTGTGGCGACGTACTGGTTCGGCAGGAATGAATCGACCCAGGTGAGGTGGAGAGGAGGCTCCGGCCCGCCGCTACGGGAGGCCGAGTGCCGTCTTGGCGGCGATGACGGTGTCCATTTCGTCGAGGCCGCTGAGGGGGACGTCGTACTGGGTGCGGTCGTCGATCTGCGCGAGGTGGTCGACGCTGTCCTCGACGCTCGGTGCCTGTGCGCCGGGAGCGGTCCATCCCCGGGTCAGTCCGACGAATATGCGAGCGTAGCGGCCGCCCAGCGCTGAGTACATGTTCTGCGAGGTGTCGCAGGCCCGGCTGGCGAGGTAGACCGCCAGGGGGGTGACGTAGTCGGCAGTCGCGCCCCCGCCGAGGGCCTTGGCTCGCGCGCCGGCTTCGACGAGCCATGCGGCATCGGGCCGCTCGGTGAGGTCGGTGCCGCCCAGCCGTCCGCCGGTCGCGTTGGGGAAGAGGCAGTTGACGTCACGTCGACAAGCTCCTCTCGCGCAGGCACCGGCGGACGCGGGACGGGGCAGAACACCGTCGCGGGGAGGATGAAACCGCCGACCATCACGAGTGGTCCGACGACCATGGAAAGGCTGCACAAGACCCGAGAAGCGCAAGAGCTGCCCCTATGCCTGGCTCCCCTGCCGGCTGCCCCCTGCGCCTGTCCCGGCAACCCGGGGACGGGCAGGACACGCTCGCCACGAGGTACCGCGGAGCACTTCACGGCGCCACAGCCGACGCACATCTCTGTGCTGCTGAGCCCTGCTATTTCCCCCAACCCTCCACGGAGAGACGACCCTCAGAATCGCCACCATCCACGCCACCTTCTATGCACAGCCCTGCCTCTGTCGTCCACCACCTGTCACGGGGCCAGGGGCAGGCCTTTGCGCCGAGACACACCCCGCGTATCCGGAGATCGCTGAGATATCAGGACCAGTAGGGCAGGTCCCACAGCACGGCGTACCCCAGGCCACCGCCTACGCCGAGCCGCTCGGCTGGTCGCCGCCTGAGCGTCCTGCCAGCAGGCCCTGCCCCGGACCGCCCATACCCGGGTCAGGTGTCAGTGCCCCAATCCACGAGGAACTCCGGATCAGCTTCCCTCCTGTCAGGGCAAGCCCAGGGGCCCCTTTCCCGACACCCCTACCTCCTGACAGAGCAATTGCCCCGGCCATGACGCTCATGGCACAGGCCCCCACAACAGGGCTACCTCCCCATGCACAACGGAAAGAAGAGGGCTTACTGGCTCAAGGAACAGAGAACCACGAAGCAATAAATCACCCCCCTTCCAGAAATTACCTCCGCACCGCAGGTCAGGGAATACGAGCCGGACTGCACAACCCTTCCTTTCCAGCAAGACAGCGAAACGTTCCTCCACCCCAGACAGGCCCTGGATAACAAAACGGGAATTTTCGATACCGTTCGACCAGGTAACCCGACAGGTAATTGACCTTGTCGCTACATCGAGTGAAGCACCCCTTGCGGGAGGGGTAACTTATGCATTCTTATAGGTAGGGTTCTGCAATGATCGAAACCCTTCCATGGGAAGAAGTAGCCGGTAATCCCGACAAGTACATCGAGCTCTTGGAGGAGAAGGAGGTCGAACTGCAGCGCGATACGTTCAAGGTCCGCCAGGAGCTTCGCCTCGTTCGTCACGTAAAGAAGCAGATGCAGATCGCAGACGAGTGGCGGACATCGGGAATCCCTGAGCAGCGACAGTCCGACGCAGACTCCGACGACGCCGAGCCGACAACGGCAACCGATGGCTTCCAGATTGCACCCCGCAAGACCCGTATCTTGCGGCTGATGGCCCAAGATCCGTTGCGGCAGTGGAAAGCCCTCGAAGTGGCCAACGCACTCAACGAAGCCGACAAGATCAAGAGCGTTCGCGTGGCAGCGGATGAACTGGCGAAAGCCGGATCTTTGATCAAGCTACCGAATGCCTTCTACCAGTACGCACCACCCCAGCAGCCTTAAACAAAAGAAGGCCGCCACCAAGGAGTCCAGTCCAAGGTGACGGCCAACGGCGACGAACCCACCTAGAACCTTCCACAGCGCCGGATCAGTTCGTCACGTTGCATTTTACGAGCGGTCGAGGGCCGCCGGTAGCGCACGACGAAATATGGTCCCGCCCTTCGCCCGAAGGGATGACCGCCCAGATGTTCGGTTTCGAACAGCCATTCCGTGCCCCACGTCCGTATACCGGCGGCTCACCGCGGCGGCCCGCTTCACACTTCCCGGCCGGGCCAGAGATCACAGTCCAGCGCCTTTTCGAGATTGGCAATGGTCAGCAGATCAGGCCACGCCTCGCCAGCGAGCGCCTTGGCGATCGTGAAGCGGGCGACGCCACTCTCGCGCGACAACTGAGCGACGGTCCAGCCCCGCCGGTCGAGCCCAGCCTTGAGCCGGACGGCCATGGCCTGGGCGACCCTCGCCCCGTGGTGCTCCTCCATGACGGCCTCAGGCCACGCGCCGCTGGCGCAGTACGCGCGCGGCGGCAGTCGGCGGGCATCTCCTTGGGGCATGAGGTGAAGTCTGACCCATCCGGTCCTCCCCGGTCGCGCGCGGCTGCTGCCACAGCTACATGTTATTCGAATAACACCCCACCGGCTGGGGTGTTGGTTTGGCGACATGTGATGAGTCAGCGGATTGATTCCTACGGCCCGTCCGGCTCCCCCGCGGGGTGGAGCCGCGTCGGCGACGAAGTGCGCCGTGTCGTCCGTCTCGCCGACCCCCTGACGTCCTACAAAGCACGTGAACTGCTCTCCGCGCTCTCCCAGTTGGCCCTCTTCTGCAACGGCGAAGGTCTTCCCGGGAAGGCCCAGGTGTGGCTCTCCCGGGAGGTCATCGAGAGGTTCATCGCGGCCGGCTGCCCCAACGTGCGGGAGAGCACCCGCGGCAACTACCGGACCCGGCTCCTGCGGCTCAGCGAGATCGTGCTGGGCGGCGAATGCCGGACCGGGAAACCCGCCAAACTGTCGGCCTCGGTTCCCAACAGCCCATACACCCGAACCGAACTCGCGGATCTGTGGGGGTGGATGGGTGGGCTGCCCACCGACGAACTTCGCTGGGGCTGCAAGACGCTCATGGCACTCGGGCTCGGGGTCGGCCTCGACTCACCGGAGGTCATCCGGGTTCGCGTCCATGACGTCCGCCGGTCATCAGGGGGTGGTGGCCCAGTCGTCGTGGTCACTCGCGGATCCCGCAAACGGGAGATCCTGTGCCGCCGCCCCTGGGAAGGGGTCCTGGCCGCCGCCGCTGACCGTCTCGACAACACGGGCGCCGCGCAGTATCTGTTCCGCCCCAACTCCTACAGCCGCGGCACCAACACCGTCACGAACTTCCTGGCCCGCGCCCAGCCCAGCCCGAAGGTCCCTCGCCTGGTCATGGGCCGCCTCAGATCCACGTGGCTGGTGGAGCTCTTCGAAGCGCGGCTTCCCATCACCGTCATCGTGGCGGCGGCCGGCGTCGACACCCTCCACGGCCTCTCCCGTATCCTGCCGTTTCTGAGCGCCGTCCCCGCCGAAGAAGCCGCCCGCCTGTTGCGGGGCAGCCAATGACCCAGCCCCGCAGCCTGCCCAGTGATCGCCACGAGCGCCTTCTGGCGATGCGCGCCAAGCGCAGATTCATCGACGACGCCGACGTCGACGCAGCGATCGAGGAAGTCGACGACAGCCAACTGGTCCCTCTGCTGGAGGAGTTCGTCCACCTCCCGCGAGGCCGACACCGTACCCTGCACCTCCGAAGCCTCCTGGTCGGTCTCCATCTCTGCACCCAGGACACCGGCGGCAAGATCGTCCTGGAACGGGTCACGGACATCCTGTACTTCCGCACCAGTCCGCAGCTGCGCGCCCTCCTCGACATAGCCGACTACGACGACCACGACCAGGGATTCGAGGCGGCCTACGCCGTGGTCAGGCGGATCTTCCACGCCATGAAGGACGCGATGAACCCCTCCCCGCTGCCGCCCAACGGGCATCTCTCACGCGGTGAGGCGAACGCAATGACAGCGGCAGCCGACGTCGACGAACTGGCCGAGCGGGAGCGGCGGCTGGCGCTGTTCACCGAGTTCGTGCTGGACGCATCCGTACGCCCCCTCCACGATCTGCTGGCAGAGCTGGCAGAGGTCTCCTTGGGCATCGACGCCACCCCCATCCGCACGTTCTCCCGCGGCCGTCGCACCAACGGACCCGAGCTCGCCACCGACCCGGACGCCGGCTGGTACGTACGCGAGGGCGACCACCGCGACCCGGACGTGCCGGTGTCCGACGCCATGCAGCCGCCTCCGCCGCCCGCCCAGAAAGGCAAAGCCAAGACGCCTCCGGGCAAGAAGAAGACCTCGCTCAAGAAGAAGTACCTCTACGGCTACGACGCCCACCTCATCGTGACCCGTGACACCGAACACGACGCGGTACTCCTCGACGACGGCACCCCGAACCCAGAAGTCCTGCCCGTCGTCGTCCTCGGCATCGCCCTCGACAAGCCCGGCCAACGCCCCGCGTACAACGGCCTGAAGATCCTGGACCGACTCCAGGAACGGGGCTACAAACCCGGCTACCTTGCCGGCGACCGCGCCTACAACAACTCCGAGCCCACGGAATGGCAGATCCCCGTCCGAGCCATGGGCTACAAGCCCGTATACGACTACCGGGCGGACCAGCTCGGCAAACAGGACGGAACGCAGGGCGCCATCCTCGTCGAAGGCCGCTGGTACTGCCCGTCCATGCCGAAGCCCCTCATCAACGCCACCGCCGACCTGCACGCCGAGCGCATCGACCGGGAGACGTGGGTCCGGCTCATCGCCGCCCGCCGCGGCTACCGCCTCATGCCGAAGCAGAACGCCGACGCCGACGGCTACCAGCGGATGATGTGCCCCGCCGAAGCAGGCAAGGCCCAGTGCTCTCTCAAGCCCCACACGATGGGACGCGGCATCCATCTACCCTTGGTCGACCCGGAACCCAGCCCGGTGGGCCCTGTCAAGGTCTGCCGGCAGCGCGCCATCACCGTCGGCCCGGAAGCCGGCGCCAAGCAGTGGCAGGCCCTGGAGTACGGCGGCCCGGAATGGCAGAAGATCTACTTCCGGCTGCGCAACAGCGTCGAGGGCTACAACGGCTACGCCAAGAACCCCCTTGCCGAGGCCATCGAAGCCGCCGGCTCCCGCCGCATCCGCGGCATCGCGGCCCAGACGATCCTCCTGGCCTTCCAGCTCGCCCACGCCAACCGCCGCAAGATCATGAAATGGCTGGAGACGCTCGCGCTCGGAGGCGAACGCCCCCGGCGCCGCACCCACCACAGGCGGAAGACCAAAGAACCCGGAACCTGGACACCCACCGGCCATCTGTCGTCGGCCGCCTGAACCGGCCGAGGCCACCCCAGCACCACCCGGAGAACAACCAGCAGCTCAAATAGCAGGGCCCCGGCCGTGAGATACCTCACCGCCGGGGCCCTGTCACGTCCCTGTCCGGCCCGACAACGAGGAACGGGCCTCCACCATGACTTTCGTCACTGGTGAAGACCCGTTCCGTCGGTTCTTCATGGTGCGCGAGGGGGGAGTTGAACCCCCACGCCCTTTCGGGCACTGGAACCTGAATCCAGCGCGTCTGCCTATTCCGCCACCCGCGCATTGGGTGTGTCTTCCGTCTCCCACCGAGTGGGTGAGCGCCTTCCGACATGCAGAAGATTAGCACGCTGTCCGGGGTGGAATCACATCCCTTTCCCACCTCCCGCACCGCCCGCGCGCGCCCCTCCCGCCCAGGCCACCTCCCCCGCACCGGGGTCCCCGGCGGCGGCGGGTATCAGTCAGAACCGGTTCACGTATCAACCTCGTACCGGTCCTGCGCATCTCCCCAGTAGCCGGACAGGCAGCACAGCCAGGTGCGGGACACTGGTCGTGGGCCGCCTCTACGATCCTTGGCAGCAGGAGTTCGAAGAGGCGCTTCGGAGGGAACTCCGGGAGGGGACTCCGGGAGGGGCTCGGAGCTCGTCGACACCCGTCGACCGGGCCGACAGGGGGAACCAGCCGATTTCCCGACGCGTGGATACGATCAGTAAGCAGTACCAGGACGGCTACGAAGGAGGAGGTGCCCCATGGGAGTCCTGAAGAAGTTCGAGCAGCGTCTCGAGGGTCTGGTCAACGGCACCTTCGCCAAGGTGTTCAAGTCCGAGGTCCAGCCCGTCGAGATCGCCGGCGCCCTGCAGCGCGAGTGCGACAACAACGCGACGATCTGGAACCGCGACCGGACCGTCGTCCCCAACGACTTCATCGTGGAGCTGAGCACGCCGGACTTCGAGCGGCTCAGCCCCTACTCCGGCCAGCTCGGCGACGAGCTCGCCGGCATGGTGCGCGACTACGCCAAGCAGCAGCGCTACACCTTCATGGGCCCCATCAAGGTCCATCTGGAGAAGGCGGACGACCTCGACACCGGCCTCTACCGGGTCCGCAGCCGTACGCTCGCCTCCTCCACCAACCAGCAGGCTCCCGAGCGCGCCCCCGCGGGCCCGCCGGCCGGACGCGGCGCAGGTGGCGCCGGCGGCTACGGCTATCCGCCCGCCGCCCAGCCCGTGGCCCCCGCCGGAGCACCCCCCATGCCTGCCGCCCCGCCGCCCGGCGGACGTCCCGGCCCCGCACCCCTGGGCCAGCGGCCCGGTGCGGCGCCGGCCCCGCAGGCCGGCGGCCGCATGCGGCACTGGATCGAGATCAACGGCACCCGCCATCAGATCTCCCGCCCGACGCTGGTGCTGGGCCGCAGCACCGAAGCCGACGTGCGGATCGACGACCCCGGCGTCTCACGCCGGCACTGTGAGATCCGGACCGGAACGCCCTCGACGATCCAGGATCTCGGGTCCACCAACGGCATCGTGGTGGACGGGCAGCACACCACCCGCGCTACGCTCCGCGACGGCTCGCGGATCGTCGTGGGCAGTTCCACCATCATTTACCGGCAAGCCGAAGGGTGAAGCGGGGGCAATGTCAGAGCTGACCCTCACGGTCATGCGGCTGGGTTTCCTGGCCGTACTGTGGCTGTTCGTGATCGTGGCCGTGCAGGTCATCCGCAGCGACCTGTTCGGAACGCGCGTCACTCAGCGCGGCTCGCGCCGGGAAGCCAACAGGCCGCAGCAGGCCGCGCGCCAGGCGGCCGCACCGCCGCAGCAGCGCCAGCAGGCCGCCGCACCGAGCACCGGCGGCGGCCGGCAGCGCCGCGGCGCCCCCAGCAAGCTGGTCGTGTCCGAGGGCACCCTCACCGGCACAACGGTCGCCCTGCAGGGCCAGACCATCACGCTGGGCCGGGCGCACGATTCCACGATCGTGCTGGACGACGACTACGCGTCCAGCAGGCATGCCAGGATCTATCCGGACCGGGACGGCCAGTGGATCGTCGAGGATCTCGGGTCCACCAACGGCACGTATCTCGACCGGACCCGACTGACGACTCCCACACCGGTTCCGCTGGGCGCGCCGATCCGCATCGGCAAGACCGTCATCGAGCTGCGGAAGTAGTGCTACATCATGAATGAGGGCGAGCGGAGCGAGCACGCAGCGGCGGTCCACACGACGGACCCCGGCGCGCTCCCGACCGGAGGGTGGGCACCGTGCGGATGTACCCGGAGCCGACGGGCGAGGTGCGCATGAGTCTGTCACTGCGCTTCGCCGCCGGATCGCACAAAGGCATGATCCGCGAGGGCAACGAGGACTCCGGTTACGCCGGGCCGCGGCTGCTCGCGATCGCCGACGGCATGGGCGGCCAGGCCGCCGGTGAGGTGGCCTCCTCCGAGGTGATCTCCACCATCGTCTCGCTCGACGACGACGTGCCAGGCTCCGACATCCTCACCTCGCTCGGCACGGCCGTGCAGCGCGCCAACGACCAGCTGCGCTCGATGGTCGACGAGGACCCCCAGCTCGAAGGCATGGGCACCACGCTCACCGCCCTGCTGTGGACCGGCCAGCGCCTCGGCCTCGTGCACGTCGGCGACTCCCGCGCCTACCTGCTGCGTGACGGCGTACTGACGCAGATCACCCAGGACCACACCTGGGTGCAGCGCCTCGTCGACGAGGGCCGCATCACCGAGGAAGAAGCCACCACCCACCCGCAGCGCTCCCTGCTGATGCGCGCGCTGGGCAGCGGTGAACACGTCGAGCCGGACCTCTCCATCCGCGAGGTCCGCGCCGGCGACCGGTACCTGATCTGCTCCGACGGCCTCTCCGGCGTCGTCTCCCATCAGACGATGGAGGACACCCTCGCCAGCTACCAGGGCCCGCAGGAGACCGTCCAGAACCTCATCGAGCTCGCGCTGCGCGGCGGCGGCCCCGACAACATCACCGTCATCGTCGCCGACGTCCTCGACATCGACTCCGGCGACACCCTCGCCGGACAGCTCTCCGACACCCCCGTCGTCGTCGGCGCGGTCGCCGAGAACCAGCATCAGCACCAGATGCACGACAACGGCGCCATGCAGACCCCCGCGGGCCGCGCCTCCAGCCTCGGCCGTCCGGTTCCCGGACAGGGCGGCGGTGGCGGCGAGTTCGGCCCGCCCGGCAGCGGCGACACCACCGGCTACGTCCCCGCGGGCAACTTCGGCGCCTACTCCGACGAGGACTTCGTCAAGCCCGGCGGACGCAAGTGGCTGAAGAGATCCCTCTACATCGCGCTCGCGCTCGCCGTCATCGGCGGCGGGCTCTACGGCGGCTACCGCTGGACGCAGACGCAGTACTACGTCGGCGCCAAGGGCGAGCACGTCGCGCTCTACCGCGGCATCAGCCAGGACCTGGCCTGGGTCTCGCTCTCGAAGATCGAGAAGGACCACCCCGAGATCGAACTCAAGTACCTGCCGCCGTACCAGCAGAAGCAGGTCAAGGCGACCATCGCCGAAGGCGGCCTCGACGACGCCCAGTCGAAGATCGACGAGCTCGCCGTGCAGGCCTCCGCATGCGAGAAGCAGGCGCAGCGCCGCGCCGCCGAGACCGACAGCAACGCGAAGACCGGTGAGGGCGAGGCAGGTGGGACCACGGGAACCACAACCACCTCGCTGACGTCCAAGGCCACGTCGTCGCCGACACCGAACCCGAGCCCGTCGTCATCGGCGCCTTCGTCCTCCAAGTCCACGACCGCACCCACTCCCACACCCGGCCCCAGCCTCTCCGACGAAGAGCAGAAGCTGGTCTCGCAGTGCGGTAAGCAGTAAGCAGCCGTGAGGGGCCCAGTCACACGATGAGCAGTACAACCAACCCGTCGACGCAGCACACGTCCACGATCGGGGCGATCGGCACACCGAGCCGACGCAACACCGAGCTCGCGCTCCTGGTGTTCGCCGTCGTCATCCCGGTGTTCGCCTACGCCAACGTGGGCCTGGCCATCGACGACAAGGTGCCCACGGGCCTGCTGAGCTACGGCCTCGGCCTCGGCCTGCTGGCCGGCGTCGGCCACCTCGTCGTACGGAAGTTCGCCCCGTACGCGGACCCGCTGCTGCTGCCGCTGGCCACGCTCCTCAACGGGCTCGGCCTGGTGGTCATCTGGCGGCTCGACCAGTCGAAGCTGCTCCAGAAGATCGGCCAGGCCGGCAACGCGGCGCCCCGCCAGCTGCTCTACACCGCGCTGGCCATCGCCCTGTTCGCCGTCGTGCTGATCTTCCTCAAGGACCACCGCGTCCTGCAGCGCTACACCTACATCTCCATGGTCGGCGCCCTGGTCCTGCTGCTGCTCCCGCTGGTCCCCGGCCTCGGCGCGAACATCACCTACGGCGCCAAGATCTGGATCTCGGTCGCCGGATTCTCCATCCAGCCCGGCGAGTTCGCGAAGATCGTCCTCGCGATCTTCTTCGCCGGCTACCTGATGGTGAAGCGGGACGCGCTGGCCCTCGCCAGCCGCCGCTTCATGGGCCTGTACCTGCCGCGCGGCCGCGACCTCGGCCCGATCGTCGTCGTCTGGATGATCTCGATCCTCATCCTGGTCTTCGAGACCGACCTCGGCACGTCGCTGCTGTTCTTCGGAATGTTCATCATCATGCTGTACGTCGCCACGGAGCGGACCAGCTGGATCGTCTTCGGTCTGCTGATGTCCGCGGCCGGCGCCGTCGGCGTGGCCAGCTTCGAACCGCACGTCAAGACGCGTGTGCAGGCCTGGCTCGACCCCATGCACGAGTATCTGCTCAGCCAGGCCGGCGTCCACGACGGCGTCGTCCACTCCGAGCAGGCCATGCAGGCCCTGTGGGCCTTCGGCTCCGGCGGCACCCTCGGCACCGGCCTCGGCCAGGGCCACTCCGAACTCATCCGCTTCGCCGCCAACTCCGACTTCATCCTCGCCACCTTCGGCGAGGAACTGGGCCTCGCCGGCGTCATGGCGATCCTGCTCATCTACGGCCTGATCGTCGAACGCGGCATCCGTACCGCCCTCGCCGCCCGCGACCCCTTCGGCAAGCTCCTCGCCGTCGGCCTCTCCGGCGCCTTCGGCCTCCAGGTCTTCGTCGTCGCCGGCGGAGTCATGGGCCTCATCCCGCTGACCGGTATGACCATGCCGTTCCTCGCGTCCGGCGGCTCCTCCGTCATCGCCAACTGGGCCCTGATCGCCATCCTGATCCGCATCAGCGACACCGCACGCCGCCCGGCGCCCGCACCCGCACCCAGCCCCGACGCCGAGATGACCCAGGTGGTCCGCCCGTCATGAACAAGCCCCTGCGCCGGATCGCACTCTTCTGCGGTCTCCTCGTCCTCGCGCTGCTCATCCGGGACAACTGGCTCCAGTACGTCCAGGCCGACACGCTGAAGGAAGACCCCAAGAACCGCCGCGTAGCCATCGCCCGCTACGCCACACCGCGCGGCGACATCATCGTCGACGGCGACCCGATCACCGGCTACGCCAAGTCGGACGACAACAGCCTCAACGACTACAAGTACAAGCGCACGTACAAGAACGGCCCCATGTGGGCGCCCGTCACCGGGTTCGCCTCGCAGGCCTACGACGCCACCCAGCTCGAGAAGCTCGAGGACGGCATCCTCACCGGCAACGACGACCGGCTCTTCTTCCGCAACACCCTCGACATGATCACCGGCAAGCCCAAGCAGGGCGGCAACGTCGTCACCACGCTGAGCCTCGCCGCCCAGAAGGCCGCCTTCAAGGGCCTCGGCGACAAGAAGGGCGCCGTCGCCGCGATCGACCCGCAGACCGGCGCGATCCTCGCCCTCGCCTCCACCCCCTCGTACGACCCCTCCACCATCGCGGGGATGACCGACGAGAAGGAGTGGAAGGCGCTCCAGAAGGAGAACAACCCCGACGAGCCGATGCTCAACCGGGCACTGCGCCAGGCCTACCCGCCGGGCTCCACCTTCAAGGTGGTCACCGCGGCCGCGGCCCTGGAAAACGGCCTCTACACGGACGCCGACAGCAAGACGGACTCGCCGCTGCCCTACAACCTGCCGACCACCCGGACCCCGCTGAAGAACGAGGGGCCCATCCCCTGCAAGGACGCCACCATGCGTGTCGCCCTCAAGTTCTCCTGCAACACCGTCTTCGGCAAGATCGGCGCCGACCTCGGCAGGGACAAGATGCTGGAGGAGGCCGAGAAGTTCGGCTTCAACGACGCCAAGATCGACACCCCGGTGCGTGCCGCCGCCTCCAACTTCTCCAAGACCATGGACAAGCCGCAGACCGCGCTCAGCTCCATCGGTCAGTTCGAGACCGCAGCGACCCCGCTCCAGATGGCCATGGTGGCCTCCGCCGTCGCCAACGACGGCACGCTGATGAAGCCGTACATGGTCAGCAAGGTGAGCACCCACAACCTGGACGTCATCGAGCAGACCGAGCCGCAGGAGATGAGCAAGCCGCTCTCCGAGAAGAACGCCCAGATCCTGCAGTCCATGATGGAGACGGTCGTCAACGACCCGCAGGGCACCGGCAACAACGCCCGGATCAGCGGCGTCACCGTCGGCGGCAAGACCGGCACCGCCCAGCACGGCGTCGGCAACAGCGAGAAGCCGTACGCCTGGTTCATCTCCTACGCGAAGCTCAGCGACAACAGCTCCCCGGTGGCCGTGGCCGTGGTCGTCGAGGACGGCAGCGCCAACCGCGGCGACATCAGCGGCGGCGGTCTCGCAGCGCCGATCGCGAGGAGCGTGATGAAGGCAGTCATCGACAGCAAGAAGTGACCCCGCTCACGTCCCCTTCACATCGGTGCACGTTGCGATACCGGTCCTGTCACGGGTGACGGTCTTGGCCAGGTCACACAAAGCGATCCGGGTACGGTATGCCCGGACAGCACACCGCCGGACCAAACAAAGGTGCGGGCGGGACCGACGGAGAGGGCTGGTAGGTAGCTATGGAAGAGCCGCGTCGCCTCGGCGGCCGGTACGAGCTGGGCCAGGTGCTCGGCCGTGGTGGCATGGCGGAGGTCTACCTCGCGCATGACACCCGGCTCGGCCGCACCGTGGCGGTGAAGACGCTGCGCGCAGACCTCGCGCGCGACCCGTCCTTCCAGGCCCGGTTCCGCCGGGAGGCCCAGTCGGCCGCCTCGCTCAACCATCCCGCGATCGTCGCCGTGTACGACACGGGTGAGGACTACATCGACGGCACCTCCATTCCGTACATCGTGATGGAGTACGTCGACGGGTCCACGCTGCGCGAGCTGCTGCACTCCGGGCGCAAGCTGCTGCCCGAGCGCACCCTGGAGATGACCATCGGGATCCTCCAGGCACTGGAGTACTCCCACCGCGCCGGCATCGTCCACCGCGACATCAAGCCCGCGAACGTCATGCTGACGCGCAACGGGCAGGTCAAGGTCATGGACTTCGGCATCGCCCGCGCCATGGGCGACTCCGGCATGACGATGACGCAGACCGCGGCGGTCATCGGCACGGCCCAGTACCTCTCGCCGGAACAGGCGAAGGGTGAGCAGGTCGACGCCCGCTCCGACCTGTACTCGACCGGCTGCCTGCTCTACGAGCTGCTGACGGTCCGGCCCCCGTTCGTCGGCGACTCCCCGGTGGCGGTGGCCTACCAGCACGTCCGCGAGGAGCCGCAGCCGCCGAGCGTCTTCGACGCCGAGATCACGCCCGAGATGGACGCGATCGTGCTGAAGGCCCTCACCAAGGACCCGGACTACCGCTACCAGTCCGCCGACGAGATGCGCATCGACATCGAGGCCTGTCTCGACGGCCAGCCCGTCGCGGCCACCGCCGCCATGGGCTCCGTCGGCTACGGCGGCTACCCCGACGACCAGCCGACGACGGCCCTGCGCCAGGACGCCGGCGCCACCACCATGCTCCCGCCGATGAACCCGGACGACGGCGGCTACGGCTACGACGACCGCCCCGACCGCCGGCGCCAGAAGAAGAACAACACCTCCACGATCCTGCTGGTCATCGCGGGCGCCCTGGTCCTCGTCGGCGCCATCCTGATCGGCAAGTGGATGGTCGACGGCAGCGGATCGAGTTCCAACACTGTCGACACCCCGAACTTCGTCAACCAGTCGAAGGCGGATGCGAGGAAGCAGGCGGACAACGTCGCGCTGAAGCTGCAGTTCGACCCGAAGCCCTGCGAGAACCAGAAAAAGGGCGTCGTCTGCGACCAGACCCCCAAGCCCAACACCCAGGTCAAGAAGGGCGACACGATCACTCTGGTGGTGTCCACGGGGGCGCCCAAGGTCGTGGTGCCGAGCGTCAAGGGCAAGACCCTCGACGAGGCCAAGGAGATCCTCGAGGACCCCAAGTACTCCTTCGTGGTCGATACGAAGACCGAGGTCTCCGACGAGGACCCGGGCAAGGTGCTGGAGCAGGACCCGGAGCTCGGCGCAGAGGTGCAGAAGGGGACGACGGTCACCCTCACCATCGCCAAGGAAGAGAAGAAGTCCACGGTCCCGGACGTGTCCGGCAAGACCTGTGACGAGGCCAAGGCGCAGATGACGGCCAACAAGCTCGTCGGCGAGTGCACCGACGTCGAGACCCAGGATCCCAACCTGGTCGGCAAGGTCATCCAGACCTCCCCGCAGGCCAACTCGACGGCGGACCCGCAGTCCACGGTGTCCATCCAGATCGGCAAGGCCGCCGAGGCGGAGAAGGTCACCGTGCCGACGGTGACGCAGCTGTCGCTCAAGGACGCCAAGAAGGCCCTCAACGACGCCGGGCTGAACGTCGGCAACATCGGCGGCTCCCAGGACGACAACGCCATCGTGTTCACCCAGGACCCGGCACCCAACAGCCAGGTCGACAAGGGCACGGCGGTCAACCTGGTCGCCGTCGGCCAGGGCGGCAACAACCAGGGCGGCAACAACAACGGCGGAACCAACATCTTCGGTGGAGTCACGGGCACGGCGGCCCGCACCGAGGACTGACACCCGCTCAGCCGTACGCAAGAGCCCCGGCATCCTGTTCACACAGGACGCCGGGGCTCTCGCGCGTCGCCCTCACCCCCCGACCTGAACATCCGCTCGTCCTTCGATCGTGTCTTCACATCTGACGACTCGTTGATCGAATGGGGGTGGGGTGCCGGAACTCTGCCCTGGCCATACGGCCACGTCACGAACGGAGGGTCAGAACGTGATTCACGAATCGGCGCTGCTGGAGTCGAAGGCTCTGCGCGACAGCGCGCTGGAACGCACGGAAGTGCTCGACAGGGTCAAGGCACTGTCGCTGCTTCCGGACGGGATGCATGTGACTACGGCGATGGTGGCGGCGTACTTCGAAGTTGCCGTGAAGACGCTCGAGTCGGTCGTCGAAGACCATAGGGCAGAACTGGAAGCCAGCGGGTACCACGTCTTGATGGGCACGCGACTGGCCCTCTTTAAGAGGGCCAGTGGGATTCCGTCGCGCTCGAAGGCCTTGGCCATCTTCTCCCGTCGAGCCGTCCTCAACGTCGCCATGCTGCTCCGGGACAGCGACGTGGCACGTCAGGTGCGTACGTACCTTCTCGACATGGAGTACCTGACGCGCAAAGGGCCTGTGGATAACCCTCCTGCCCAGACGGACAGCGCCTCCCTCGACGACCGCATCGACCAGCGCATCACCCAGATCCTCGGCAAGACCGTCGTCCCCATGTTCAACGCCCTGATCGAAACCTCGGGCGAACACCGTCAGGAACTCATCGCCCTCCGTGAAGATGTCCAACGGGTCGAGCAGCGGCTGTGCGATCACGACACCCGCATCACCGAGCTCGAACACACCCGGGGTCCGCGCCCGTACACCGGAATCATGGCCTCCATCGACGCCATGAACTGGCGGGAGTTCGAGCACCACATCGCGGTTCTGCTGCGCCGCGACGGCTGTACGGACGTCATCGTGCACGGCGGTCCGGGTGACCGGGGAGTGGATGTCACGGCGTGCACCGCCGACGGACGCACGGTCGTCGCGCAGTGCAAGAGCTTCGCGCCGTACCGCCCCGTGTGGAGCGGCGAGCTGCAGAAATTCCTCGGCGCTTCGCACGTTCAGCACGCCGCCGACGTGGCGCTATTCGTCGCCACGACAACGTTCACGCCCGACGCGCGTGCCATCGCGGAGAGCCACGGCGTCACCCTCGTGGACCGCGCCCACCTGGAGAAGTGGAGCGCGGGAGTTCCCCTCCCTGTCCTCCGGTAGGCGTCACCGGAGCCAGTCGGAAAGGCCCGAAGCCGCAAGGGATAGTTGCGGCTTCGGGCCCGACCCATCTTTAGCGCGACGGCATGTCTCGCTAAAGCAGTTCCTTCGGCAGCGTCCGTTCGCTGTCGACCTTCACCACGCGCTCCAGCTCGCCCCAGACCACGTAGCGGTACCGGGAGGTGTACACCGGTGTGCAGGTCGTCAGGGTGATGTAGTGGCCGGGCTTCTTCTTGCCGGACTGCTTGGGGACCGTCTGGAGGACCTTGACGTTGTACTTCGAGGTCTCGGGGAGGATCGAGAAGACCTTGTAGACGTACCAGTCGTCCTTCGTCTCGAAGACGATCGGGTCGCCCTTCTCCACCTTGTCGATGTTGTGGAACTTGGCGCCGTGGCCGTCGCGGTGGGCGGCGAGGGTGAAATTGCCGTCCTTGCCGGTCATCGGCAGGGACGCCTTGACGGGATCCGTGTAGTAGCCGGCGACCCCGTTGTTGAGGACCTTGGTCGACGTGCCCTTCTCGACGAGGACCTCGCCGTTCTTCATCGCCGGGACATGCAGGAACCCGATGCCGTTCTTCGTGTCCAGGGCACCCGGGCCCTTGTCCTGCGCCCACCCGTCGCGGACCTTGTCGCCCTGCTTGTCCGCCTCACGGTCGGCGATGACGTTCGTCCACCACAGCGAGTAGACGACGAAGAGACCGAGCACCAGGCCCGCGGTGATGAGGAGTTCACCGAAGACACTGACCGCCATCGCGATCCGGCCGTGCCCGCGGCGGCGCCGCACGGGCGCCCCGGCCTCGGGATCGGCGCCGGCACGCTCGTCCTGGTCGGTCGTCGCTGCCACTGTTCATCTGTCCTTACTCGACGAGCGCATCCGGCTTGCCCTTGCTGCGGGGCCGTTCCTCGACCATCTTGCCCCACACGATCATCCGGTACTTGCTGGTGAATTCGGGGGTACAGGTCGTCAGTGTGATGTAGCGGCCCGGCGTCGTGAAACTCGAACCCTTGGGGATCGCGTCGAGCACACCCGTGTTCGACGGACTCGTCACGGGCAGGATCGACGCCATCTTGTAGACGTAGTACGCGTCCTGCGTCTCCACCACGATCGCGTCGCCGGGCTTCAGCCGGTTGATGTACCGAAACGGCTCGCCATGCGTGTTGCGGTGCCCCGCGAGCCCGAAGTTGCCCGTCGCGGCATCCGGCATCGCCGTCTTCGTCGCACCCTCGCCGTAGTGCCCGACCATCCCCCGGTCCAGCACCTTCGTCTTGTTCGTGCCCTCCGCGATCGGCGCGACCACGTCCAGCTTCGGAATGTGCAGGATCGCGAACCCCTGCCCGGGCGCGAACGCCCCCGGCTTCCGCTTCCCGCTCGCCCAGTCCTCCTGGAGATGGTGCGCCTCACTGCCGGCCTGCTGGTGCGCCCGCACGTTCGACCACCACAACTGGTACGTCACGAACAGCAGCATCAGAACGCCGGTGGTGATGAACACCTCGCCGACCACCCGGCTCACCAGAACGGCCACACCGGGCTTCCGGGCCCGCGCCGCCCTCCGCGCCTCCATCCGCGTACGGGGGGCTCCTGCGGGCGCCTCAGAGGCCTTCTCGGCCGTTTCCGGGGCTCCGCCGTGCCGACCGTGCCGCCGGGCCGCCTTGCGCCGCGCCGCGCGGCCTCCCGGGGCGGGCGCGGCCTGCCTCGCGGCCGCCCTCGCCGCGCGCTCCGCCAGACCCGGCGTATCCGGTATTCGCAGCGCCACGGTCTCGTCGTCGGGCAACCGCGGGACGTACGGCTGCTCCTGCGGCGGCTCGTACGCCGTCTCGGGCGCAGTCGCGGGCGCCGTTGCAGGCGCCGCCCCGGGCCAGTCGCTCGCGTATCCCTCCGGGTACCACTCCGCGCCCTGCGCGCCCTCGAACGCTTCAGCGCCCCCGTACGCGGCCTCGCCGCCGTAGGGGGAGCTGTCGCGCTCGGGGCGCAGGGCGGTCACGCCGTGGCCCTGCCCACCACCGGGGCGAGCCCCGAGGAACGCCCGACGGCACCCTGGTCGCCGCACTCCACCAGCCAGTTGGCGAGCATCCGGTGCCCGTGCTCGGTCAGCACCGACTCGGGGTGGAACTGCACGCCCTCGACCGGGAGTTCACGGTGCCTGAGGCCCATGATGATCCCGTCGTGCGTCCTGGCGGTGACCTCCAGCTCGGCCGGGACGGTCGCCGGCTCGGCGGCGAGGGAGTGGTAGCGAGTCGCCGTGAAGGGGGAGGGCAGGCCCGCGAAGACGCCCCTGCCCTCGTGCTCCACGAGCGAGGTCTTGCCGTGCAGCAGCTCCGGCGCCCGGTCCACCACACCGCCGTACGCCACCTGCATCGACTGCATGCCCAGGCAGACGCCGAAGACCGGGACGCCCGTCGCGGCGCAGTGCCGGACCATGTCGATGCAGACGCCGGCCTGCTCGGGGGCGCCGGGGCCCGGCGACAGCAGCACGCCGTCGAAGCCGTCCTGGGCGTGCGCCGTCGACACCTCGTCGTTGCGCAGCACCTCGCACTCGGCGCCCAGCTGGTACAGGTACTGGACCAGGTTGAAGACGAAGCTGTCGTAGTTGTCGACGACGAGAATCCGCGCGCTCACTGGTTGTCCACCGTCACATCATTGAAGGGAAGCAGCGGTTCGGCCCACGGAAAGACGTACTGGAACAGCACGTAGACCACCGCGAGGACCAGGACGAGCGAGATCAGCGCCCGTATCCACACATTCCCCGGCAGATGCCGCCAGATCCAGCCGTACATGCCGTCCCTTCCGTCGCACCACGGCACCTGAGTCACGCCATACACCACCGGACTCACGCCGTACCGCACCAGACTAACGGCGCAGGGCCGCCGGTTTCCCGGCGTCCACAGGCTGTGTGGAGTCCAGGTGCGCCCAGACGATCAGCCGGTGGCTGTGGCCCCACTCCGGATCGCACGTGGTCAGCGTCAGATAGCGGCCCGCGCGCGTGTACCCCGACTTACGTGGCACAGGGTTGATCACCTCAACGTCCGTGGGCACGGTTTTGTAGGGGCCTTTGTCGATCCGATACGTGAACCAGGTCGTCCCCTCGGTCAGCACGACCGCGTCGCCGGGGCGCAGCTTCGGAAAGTCCTTGAACGGGTCGCCGTAGGTGCGCCGGTGACCGGCGACCGCGAAGTTGCCCTCCTGGCCCAGCTGCGCGGTGCCCGCGTAGTGACCTAGCCCCTTCTTCAGGGTGCCGACCGCGGTGTTCTCCAGCACGGGCTTGTTCCACGTGAAACCAAGCCGCGGGATGTACATGATCGCGAAGGGTCTGCCCGCGGCGTACGGCGCCGGCTCCTCGGGGGCGGCCGAAGCGCCGGGCGATGCGGTCGCCGTGGGATGCGCCGTCCGCTTGGCCCACTGGTCGTGGAGCACATCGATCTGATGGTTCATCTCGCCGTCCGCCCGGACGCCGGTCCAGAACAGCACATAGACGACGAAGAGGACGATCAGGGTGCCCACGGTGATGCAGAGTTCGCTGACGGTCCTGACGACGACGCGCACCGGCAGCTCCCGAAACGGCTCAGTTCACTCCACAGGCTTCGCGTAGTGCAGATCAACTGTGCCCGAATAGCCGGGAAGAGTCACCGTGCCGTCCTCCTCGACTTTCCAGCCGAGCCCGTAGACGTTGACGTACACCATGTAGTTCTGGATCGCCGGAGAGGCCGCCAGGGACTTCTGGAGCTTCTCGGGGTCACCCACCGCGGTGATCTTGTACGGGGGCGAGTAGACGCGGCCCTGGAGGATCAGGGTGTTGCCCACACAGCGCACGGCGCTCGTGGAGATCAGCCGCTGGTCCATGACCTTGATGCCCTTGGCGCCGCCCTGCCACAGGGCGTTCACCACCGCCTGCAGGTCCTGCTGGTGGATGACCAGGTAGTCAGGCTGAGGCTCGGGATAGCCGGGCAGCTTGGCCGTGGCGTTCGGCGGGGCGTCGTTCAGGGTGACCGTGACGGCCTTGCCCTTGAGCTTCTGGGTGCCCGCGTTCTTCTCCAGCGCCGCGAGCTTGGCGTCCTCGGCCTTCGAACTTCCGTCCTCGCGGCCCGCGAGCGCCTCGACGTCGTCGCGCAGCGCTCCGTTCGACGAGTCGAGCTGACCGTTCTTGTGGCTGCGCTCCTGAATGAGGTCGGAGAGCTTCAGCAAGGACGTGTCCGTACGGATATTCGTGCCTTTGGCCGTGTTGAAGCTCGTGATGAAGAGGAGTCCGGCGAGGGCGAACACGGCGACAGTGAGCAGACGTACGGGCCGGAAACGGCGCACACCGGCAGGACTGGAACCCGTCCCTGGGGAGTCGGCAGAATTGCTCAACGTACCCTTATCTCCTTCGGCGCCGCGGAAGCACTACGCTAACGGACGCCCGGGGGAGCCTCAGTGTCCCCTTGTACGCTGCCCCGGAGCCAGCCCCCAGTTCCCTGCGCGGCCACGCAGCGCATCGACAGGAGAGACCCTCGTGCCGAAGTCACGTATCCGCAAGAAGGCCGACTACACGCCGCCCGCGGCGAAGCAGGCGACCAATATCAAGCTGACCAACCGCGGCTGGGTGGCCCCGGTCATGCTGGCCATGTTCCTCATCGGTCTCGCGTGGATCGTCGTCTTCTACGTGACGGACGGCTCGCTGCCGATCGATGCGCTCGACAACTGGAACATCGTGGTCGGCTTCGGCTTCATCGCCGCGGGATTCGGTGTTTCCACCCAGTGGAAGTAGCTCTGCCCACGGCTATCCACTGAGTTATCCACAGTGGTTATCCACAGGTGGAAAAGAAAGCTGATCTGTGGATAACCCATCGGGATGTTGACGCCGGTGTGACTGGCCTACCGGCATCCGGAAGCGTGTTCGCCCCCTGTTCTACCTGGGAAAACTCAGGTCAGCGACAGGGGGCACAGCTGTTCCCGCACAGCGTGCACAAGATCGCGCACGGTCTGTGGACAACATCCGTTCCTCAGGTGAGCTGAGCGGTCCTGACCAGCGTCGCGACGACGACCACGGCCAGGACCAGGGCGCAGGTGCCGTACTGGATCAGCGTCCGCTTCTCGCGCGGGGCGTGGACCATGGCGTAGCCGACGACGACACCGCCGACGAGGCCGCCGATGTGGGCCTGCCAGGCGATGTTGCTCCAGCCGAAGGTGAAGATCAGGTTGATCACCAGCAGGGCGATGATCGGGCGCATGTCGTAGTTGAGCCGGCGCATCAGGACGGCGGTCGCGCCGAAGAGGCCGAAGACGGCGCCGGAGGCGCCGAGCGACGGCTGGTTCTGCGCGGCGAGGAGATAGGTGAGCCCACTGCCCGCGAGACCCGAGACGAAGTAGAGGGCGAAGTAGCGGGCGCGGCCGAGGGCCGCTTCCAGGGGGCCTCCGAGCCACCACAGGCTGAGCATGTTGAACAGGATGTGGATGTAGCTGCCGTGCAGGAACATCGACGTCAGCATCCGGTACCACTGGCCTTCGGCGACGCCTTCGAGTGAGCCGAGGCTCGGGACGTACGCGCGGCCGATGAGCTCGAGGCGGTCGGTGAAGCGGTCGCCCAGGCGGAGCTGGGCCAGGAACATGACGACGTTGACCCCGATGAGGATCTTGGTGAGGAGCCTGGTGTCTCTGGTCTGGGTGCCGCCCGCGAGGGTGCGGGGCTGGTTGGCCGTCGGTGCGTGGCCCGTGCCGGAGCCGTCACGGACGCAGTCGGGGCACTGGAAGCCGACGGAGGCGCTGATCATGCACTCGGGGCAGATCGGGCGTTCGCAGCGGGTGCAGCGGATGCCGGTCTCGCGGTCCGGGTGCCGGTAGCAGGTGGGCAGGGATCGGGCGTCCTTCGATCCCTGATCCTGTGGGCCTTGCGGGCCCTGCGGGCTGCCTGGCGCCTGGTCCATGGGTCCCCTCATTCTCCGTACGAAGGCTGTGCGGCGCACGGATGGGCAACGCACCGCCCCGTCCATCCTTACGGATGAACGGGGCGTTTGGTTCCCTGCGGGAACCTCGGGCCGGAGGTGCCGGGTCGTGCGGCTCGGGACGGGTGGGTGCGGGTCCGCGCGGTAGGGGTTGTTCAGCCCTGGCGCTTCTCGATGACGACCGACTGGATGACGATGTCGGTGACGGGCCGCTCGGTGTGCGGGTTGATCTCGACGTCCGCGATGTCGTTCACGACCTTCTGGCTGACCTTGTCGGTGACCTCGCCGAAGATGGTGTGTTTGCGCGTCAGCCAGGCCGTCGGGGAGACCGTGATGAAGAACTGCGAGCCGTTGGTGCCCGGTCCGGCGTTGGCCATGGCCAGCAGGTAGGGCTTGTCGAAGCGCAGGTCCGGGTGGAACTCGTCCTCGAACTGGTAGCCGGGGCCGCCGGTGCCGTTGCCCAGGGGGTCACCGCCCTGGATCATGAAGCCGCTGATCACCCGGTGGAAGACCGTGCCGTCATAGAGCTTGTCGGTGGACCTCACGCCCGTTTCCGGGTTGACCCATTCGCGCTCGCCCGCGGCGAGTTCGACGAAGTTGCGGACCGTCTTGGGCGCGTGGTTCGGCAGCAGCCGGATCTCGATGTCGCCTTGGCTGGTCTTGAGAGTGGCGTACAGCTGCTCGGCCACGGTGTGCCTTCCGTTGTCTCCATGTGACTCCCCGATCCTTGCACGGGCCAGGGCGCGCGTCGCCCGGCCGACTCGTCCGAGGGGTTTTCCTTCAGGGCCCTCACAGAAAACCCGTCGAGTCCTTCCCGGACCGGCGCGCGGGGCGGGGATCCGTGGCATTGTCGACGACAAGCTCCCGTTGCCCCGTATTCATCCGCTATTTCACGTGATCGACTGTTGCGAAGCTCTTGATCCGAACTGGTCCGGAGTCGGTCCCCATGACCCGGATGCCCGTCCTCGCATGCCCCGGGGGCTGTTGGCGGGCATGATCTCGAAAAGGGTGGAAAGGTGAACTGTGCCTTTGGGGCACACTCCCGGCCCCTTATGTACGCCACCGAGGAGGAGGAAACCCGTGACCCGCATTGACAGCGTGCGCGCCGCGACCGGCTCGGCGAAGGACAGCGTGCTGCACGCCGCGGAAGTGGTGGCGCCCTACGCCGACACGGCCAAGGACAAGGCCTCGCAGTACGCGCATGAGGCGCGTGTTCGGCTTGCGCCGAAGGTGTCGCAGGCCGCCGACCAGGCCCGTGTGCAGTACGACGCCCATCTCGCGCCGCGTCTTGAACAAGCCCGTACGCATGTTCCGCCGAAGGTCGACCAGGCTGCCCACGAGGCCGCCGTCCGTACACGCAAGGCGGCTCGGCAGGCCGCCGACTACTCCAAGCCGAGGATCGAGCAGGCGGTCGCCGCCGCCCAGCCCATGCGGGACGAGGCCGCCGCGCGCGGTGCGGCAGCATTGGCCGCGCTGCGTGGGCAGGTCTCGCCCCGGGAGATCCAGAAGCTGGCCCGTAAGCACCAGCGGCGGGCGAGGGCCGGCCGTATCGCCAAGGGGCTGGCCGTTCTCGGGATTGTGGCGGGCGCTGCGTTCGCCGCGTGGAAGTGGTGGGACAAGCAGGCCAACCCCGACTGGCTGGTCGAGCCGCCCGCGGCGACGGAGGTGCCGGAGACGGGACGTCTGACGTCGGTCGACGGCACCGGCCAGTCCGCCCTGGACCCGGAGGTCCAGGCGAAGGAGGCCGAGGAAGAGGCGTCGGAGCACGAAGACCGCCGCTGAGCCGGTTCACCGAAGCCGGTTCACCGAGGCCGGTTCACCGAGGCCGGTTCACCGAGGCCGGTTCACCGAGGCCGGTTCAAGAACGCCGTGGGGCAGAAGACCTGAGGGTCTTCTGCCCCACGGCGTCTTTCGAGGCGATGTTTCACGTGGAACCAGCGATGTTTCACGTGGAACCGGCGGACGGGTCGCGAGTGCGGCGCCGTTTGGGGAGCTTCGGGAGTGGGGCTCGCCGGTGTTCGGGCAGGGGCCCGGACCGGCGGCCGCCGCGGCAGACGGTGTCCTGCGGCGGCGGCGCGGCGAGGGCGCGGACGCGTTCGGTGAAGTCGGGGTCGGGTAAGGGGAGGTCCAGGTCGTCATCGACGTAGGCGACGGCGGCGGGTACGTAGTGGAGGACGGCGTTGACGGGGTCGGGCACGGGTGAACCGTCCGGCTTCAGGGCGCGCAGTATGCGCAGGGTGGTGGTGATCTCGGTGTCGGGTTCGTCGGTGTCCCGGTCGGCGACGGCGTCGGTCTGGGTGTGCCACCAGTCGGCGGCGCCGTGTTCGCCGAGTGCGCGGTGGTGGAGGTAGAGGCAGTAGCTGGCGGCGGGGTCTCCGGCTCCGGCGGCGTACTGCCACCAGAAGCGGGCGGACTCCTCGCGTTCGGAGAGCTGGAGCATGCAGCCGAGGACGCGCGCTCCGGGGGGCTCGGGGAGGGCTCCGCGGGCCAGGAAGAGTTCGAGGTCGGCCAGGGCGTCGGTGTGGGTGATGACCGTCTCGCAGAGGGTCTGGAGGTCATCGGCTGCGCAGGCTTCCTCGCCCGGGGAGACGTCCCTTTCGGAGGCGTCGTCTTCTAGGGGGCCGGGGCGGGAGGCGGCGGCCCGGGTGGCGAGGCGTGCGGCTGCCGCGTCGATGTCGGCCTGGGTGTACGGCTCGTGGCGCAGGCGTGCCCGGGCGAGCAGGTCGTCAATGTGCGACGTCATCGGCGTGCCCTTCGTCGTTGGTGGGGGTGGCCTCGTCGCTGGGGCCGTTCTCGTCCGTGCACGCCTCCAGGTCCTCGCACGCCTTCAGGTTCCTTCTGACGCCGTAGGCGTGCCGGAGGCGCCGTTTGGCGTGGCGGACCGTGGAGCGGACACCGGCGGCGGTGATGCCGAGGGCGGCGGCGACCTCGTCGACGCTGTAGCCGTGGCTGAACTGGAGCAGGATGACGTCCATCTGACGGGGCGGGAGCTGTCCGATCGCCTGGTAGAGGTGGAGGCTCTCCTCGAACTGTCCGATGGGGTCGACTGCCCGGCCGAGCGCGACGGTCTCGAAGGCGGCCTCGCCTATGAGTGCCGGGCGGCGGTCGCGTGCCCGGGAGAAGTCGATGGTGCTGTTCCTGAGCACTCGCCAGGCGTACGCCGCCGGGTTCTCCTTGGTCAGAACGGTCTGCCAGACCTTGAGTAACTGCTCGAAGGCGGCGTCGACGGCCTCCTCGGCGTCGGCCCTGCTGCCCAGCCGGGAGGTGGCCCAGCAGACATAGCGGGGCCGGTACATCTGGTGGAAGGCCTCGAAGTCCAGTGGCAGTTTCTTCATACGCGTGGCGCGAGGTGCGTGCGGGGAGAAGTCCTGGGTCACGCATGCCCCTCGGGGTCCTCGTCGCGGAGCTCCTCGCGGCGCATCTCGCTGATGCCATCGCGCCGGATCTCGCTGATGCCCGCCCGCACCCCGGCCGCGGCGACCCGACGCAGCAGGGTGACCGCGTCGCGGCCGAACACCCGCAGGGCGAGCGCCGCGATGATCACATCGCCGGCAACGTCCATCGTCACGAGCTGTCTTGCCTCTCCTTGTGCAAGGCGAGGCCTGTCAGCGCCCCCGGGCGGCCTCGGGACGGCGCCTGTTTACGCCCTCCGCCCACGATGACGTTTGCAACGGCCTGTGTGTGCAACACCCGTACAGATTTTCTTAACGGAGCGCAGTGTTCTGGTTACGCAGCTGCGTTCACTCCAGCTCACACATGGCGCATGCGCCGGGGTGCGCCACCCCTTTCGCCACCTCGTCGACCTGCGTGGCGACCGTACGACCCCTGCCTTTCGCATCTCTTTGCGCAAAGGTCTGCAACGCCCGCAAAGGATACTTCTGTGACGCAGGTCACCGAAGCGACGCAGGGCTGGTCCTGGGGCTCCGGCTGATCACGGGGGTGGCGGCCGGCCGTCGGTCCGGGCCGCGGGGCATGAAAAAGACCGGCCAGCCGCCGCGAAGGGCGTCTGGCCGGTCCGGGTGTGGAGCCTAGGGGAGTCGAACCCCTGACATCTGCCATGCAAAGACAGCGCTCTACCAACTGAGCTAAGGCCCCGGGAGAGGAGCGTCCGGGCGGAGGAACCGCGTACCGCCGGGCGCCGCAGACCAGAGTACCGGGTCGTCGCCGGGATCTCGCAAAAAGTTGGGGGGTCCCCGTGGACGACCACTCTCCGTAAGATGCTCGGCGTGGTTCGCTACAGCGAACCGCGGTATTTGGGGAAGCGATGGGGAGACGCAATGGACGCCGCACAGCAGGAAGCGACCGCAAGAGCCCGGGAGCTGCAGCGGAACTGGTACGGGGAGCCGTTGGGGGCGCTCTTCCGTAGGCTCATCGACGACCTGGGGCTCAACCAGGCGCGTCTTGCGGGGGTTCTGGGACTGTCCGCGCCGATGCTGTCGCAGCTGATGAGCGGTCAGCGCGCCAAGATCGGCAATCCCGCGGTGGTCCAGCGTGTGCAGCTGCTGCAGGATCTCGCGGGTCAGGTCGCGGACGGCAGCGTCAGCGCCGCCGAGGCGACCGAGCGCATGGACGAGATCAAGAAGTCGCAGGGGGGTTCGGTGCTCAGCAACACCACGCAGTCGACGAGCAGTTCGGGGGCGCCCACGGTCAAGCGGGTGGTCCGCGAGATCCAGTCGCTGCTGCGCTCGGTGGCGGCCGCGGGGGACATCATCGAGGCGGCGGACACTCTCGCCCCGACCCACCCGGAACTGGCAGAGTTCCTCCGGGTGTACGGCGCGGGCCGCACCTCGGACGCGGTCACGCACTACCAGTCGCACCAGAACTGAACGCTTCTCCCGGCCGCCGAAGGGGGTTCGGCGGCCGGGACGAGCGACGAGCGAGGAACCGGTCGCGGTATCGACAGGGGGACTGAAGGGGGAGCGACGCACGGTCATGGGTGAGGTCTTCGCCGGACGGTACGAACTGGTCGACCCGATCGGACGCGGGGGAGTCGGTGCGGTCTGGCGTGCCTGGGACCACCGGCGCCGCCGCTACGTGGCGGCCAAGGTGCTCCAGCAGAGCGACGCGCACTCGCTGCTGCGCTTCGTGCGCGAGCAGGCGCTGCGGATCGATCACCCCCATGTGCTCGCGCCCGCCAGTTGGGCGGCCGACGACGACAAGGTCCTGTTCACCATGGACCTGGTCGCCGGGGGCTCGCTGGTTCACCTCGTCGGGGACTACGGGCCGCTGCCGCCCGCCTTCGTCTGCACGCTGCTCGACCAGCTTCTGGCCGGCGTCGCCGCGGTGCACGCGGAGGGGGTCGTCCACCGTGACATCAAGCCCGCGAACGTCCTGCTCGAAGCGACCGGTGCGGCCAGGCCGCGGCTGCGCCTGTCCGACTTCGGCATCGCCATGCGTCTGGGGGAGCCGCGGCTGACCGAGACCGACTACGTGGTGGGCACCCCCGGTTACATCGCGCCCGAGCAACTGCTGGGCGCCGACCCGGGCTTCCCCGCCGATCTGTTCGGCGTCGGCCTGGTCGCCCTGTACCTCCTGGAGGGCGCCAAGCCCGACGCGAAGGCGCTGATCGAGTACTTCGCGGCGAACGGCACCCCGTCGGCCCCGCGCGGCATACCCGACCCGTTGTGGCAGGTGGTGGCCGCGCTCCTGGAGCCCGACCCGCAGGCCCGGTTCCGTACCGCCACCGGTGCCCGCAAGGCCCTCGCCGCAGCCGTCGAGCTGTTGCCCGAGCCCGGCCCGGACGACGAGCTGGTGGAGGTGTTCGACCAACTCGGCCCGCTTCCGAAGGGGTTCGGCCCGCAGGGACCGCTCGGCGCCGCCTCGGGAGTGCGCGCCGCCCCGACGTCCGCCCCACGGCAGGACACCGCCCCGAACCCCCGCCCCGGCACCGGTGGCGCAGCACCGGAGCGGGCGGCCGATGCCGTACGACGTGACACCGCCGCCCCTGACGTGCGTCAGAACACTGCTGCCCATGCCGTACGACTGGACACCACCACCGAGCACGTACGGCCTGACATCGTGCCCGATGCCGTACCCCCGCAGCCGTCCACGATGTCGGACACCGGCAGCTTCCATCTCCCGCCGCCGCGCGCGGATGCCTCTCTCGAACAGCCGCAGCCGCAGCCACTCCCGCCGCCTCCGCCACCGCTGATGCCGCCTCGTCAGGAGGCCGTGCCCCAACCGGCCTGGCTCGGAGCGCAGTCGCTCGCTTCGCCTGAGCATCCGCCGCGGTATGTGCCCGAACAGCCGTCCACTCCCCCGGCCTCGCCGGTGGTGCAGCAGCAGGTGTACGCCCCCACGGTCTCCTACACGACCCGTTCCCCGCAGGTTCAGGCCCCGGCGGCGCGGCATGCCCCGGTGCGGCGGCCCGGGCCGCCCGCGAAGGTGGCCGTGCCGGTGCTGCTGCTGGCGCTGGCCTGCTTCGCGGTGGGGTTCTGGGCGTTGTCCCGGATCTGAACCTCTGATCCGGGACCCCTGATCCGACCTTCCGAACTACCGTCTGCGCGCCGCCCGGTGGCCCCGGCGAGCGGGCATCGCCGTAGCCGTGTGGGCTGTGGGGGACGCGGTCCCGAGCCCGCCGGGCCGGGGCTCCGGTGTCACGCGCCGCCGTGCGATCGCCGTCCACACCCCGAGGACGAGGACCAGGAAGGTGCCGGTGCCGATGCCTCCCGCGGCGAGGAGCTTCATGGTGGAGCCGCCGCCCCCGCCGTCCGAGGTGCCCCCGGTCAGCCCGTCGCCGCCCGGGCCGCGGGCCGCCGGGCCGGGGCCCACCACCGTCGCGTCGAACAGGTCACCCGGCTCGGTGCGCCCCGCGTACGCCGGACCGTCCTTCGCCTCGCCTGCCACCCGCACGCGCAGCGTCAGCCCGAACGGGCCGTCGCCGAACCGTTCGGCGACCTGCTCGGCGAGGTGCACGACGAGGTAGTACGAGCCGGCGAAGCGCATGCCGCTCACATGGTCGTTGAGGGCGTAACGGTTGGCGTAGTCGACGGGTGGCATTGGTTCCAGGGCGGCCGACCCCTGTCGGCCGTAGTAGCCGAGGCCCGCGTCGTCGACGAGTCCGCGGACGGGGTTGTAGAGGGACATGACCAGGGCGGTGCCGACAGAGCCCTTGCCGCTGCCGGAGCTGTCGGAGCTGCCCAGGTCGGCGGTGGCGTAGAACTGCTGTCCCCAGTCGACGGGCACGCGGTAGAAGAGCGTCTGGCCGGGGCTGATCCCGTCCGTCCAGATGCCCTGCCGCAGCGCGGTCGCGTTGCTGAAGCCCGCACCGCCGCGGCAGGCCACGCCCTCGCCCGAAAGGGGGTCGGGCGAGGCGGAGTTCCAGACTTCGGGAGCGCTCGTCGTCCCGGCCTTCTTCAGGCGGGGCTCGGTCGAGGGGCGCAGCTCAAGGTCCCAGTCGCCGCTGTCGCCGCCGCCGGGTGAGCCGGTGCGCTCGACGACCAGGTAGTACGTGCCCGCCGCCCGGCACAGGGCGGAGCCGGCGGAACCGATCTCGCGTGCCGCCGAGGCGGTGATGGGGTGCGGGCTCTGGGTGGCGCCGATGTGGGCGATCCCCGAGCCGGAGCAGCTGCGGCCGTTGCCGTCCCGCAGGGACACCTTGACGCCGTCCGAGAAGGCGACCGTCGTCCCCGGTCGCGGGACGGCCGTGACGGAGACGTACGCGTCGGAGGTGTCGTCGAGTTCGAGGCCGTAGTAGAGCGTGGCGTTCTTCTCGACGGCGCTCTTGTACGTCCGGCCCGGCACCAGTCCTTCGGCGCCGGTGGTGCCGGTGGCGCCCTTGACGGTCGTCGCGTCCTCGGTGAAGGCGTACGGCCGCGGTGTCGGTGCGGACGACGCGGGTGCCGCCACGGCGGTCTGCCCCGGCAGGGCAACGGCCGCGCACAGTGCGGCTCCCGCGGCCATGAGCGCCCGGCGGCCGCGCCACGCGTCCGGGGCCGGCTTCGCCATGTCATGGGCTCGCGTCACGCGACGCGACCTGACCGTGTGACGGATCGAGGCGCCCCAGACCGCCATGCGCCGGCGCTCTCCGCGCCGGACCGCCGTGCGCCGCCCCATCACGCGCCCCCTCCTCGCAGCTCCGGACCCGCCCATCCTGCCCCGCGCGCCGCCGCGCCACGCGTGCTATCCGCACGAGCGGCCGAAAGGACTCGCCGGAGCGCCTCCGGCCCGGCAGCCCACCGTTCACTTCAGCAATCGATCCCCCGGCCGAAGTGAACGGATCAGGTGCCCGGACAACACAAAACCCCGACCGCGAAGGCGGCCGGGGTCTGCTCTGGGACTGGTGTCGGTACTCACGAACCCGTGGGCACGGAGTCAGTCGCCTCCGTCCACAGATCCTGCTCGGCGCGATCCGCCTGGATCTGGCGGTACACGAGGAGCCCGCCGATGGCGGCCAGTGCGACCAGGAGAAGCTTCTTCACCGCGCTACCTCGTCTTTCCTTGACGTAGGAGACCTCTGGCGCCCGACTATACACACCGACCGATATCGATCGGTGACCTGGATCCGACCCCCAACTCCCGCCCGCTGTGCGTCAGTAGAACTGGACGAGGCCGCTCCGATCGCAGGGTGATCACACCTCACACACTGTGACTTTCAACGCGGTCCCCTTCTTTTGCGGAAGTTTCATCGCCTTTCCCTGCCTTTCCGGCACTCTCCGAGGCCCTTGCGCCCATTCGAGTGGTGTTCATCTGAAGATCGACGCGCCGCGGGCGTCGGTCCACCACTTCGCGGCCCGCATACACATCATGAGGAAAGTACGCAAATCGCCTGACCCGAAAGTGAGGGGCCATGACCCAGAACAAGGTCATGAAGCTGTGGACCGCCGTCATCACCGCTCTGCTCGCGCTGTGCACGACGCTCGGTCTCATCACCACGACCGCGGCAGCCGCCGTACCGCAGGCCGAGACACCGCGCAACAGCACGGCCGCCGCCCCTGCGACGGTGTCGGCGATGTCCCACTGGGCCTGGTCACACAGCAAGGCCCTGCCCCCCACGATGAAGCAACGCATCCGCGCCGAGGCCCACGGCTCGTCGCCCAGCTGCCGCCACCGCGCGCCGGCCGACACCGACGCGACCGATGCCGACGCCCTCTGCGACCCCGCGGACGCGCAGCTTCCGGCCGGGAGCGAGCCCGGAGCCCCGCTCCAGCGCTGAGCGCCGGCACACGCCGTCCCCTGCATCGGCACCACCTGCCGTGGGACGACACAACCCTCCGCGGACTGCACCACCCGCCGTAGGACTGCACCACCTCCCGTAGGACCGGACCACCCGCCGTAGGACTGCACCACCTCCCGTAGGACTGCACCACCTGCCGTACGACGAGACCATCCGTCCTGCGACGACACCACCAGCCGTAATCGCAGCACGATCCCCCACGTACCGGCGTCCTTGCGTACACGCCTTACATGGACATAGTCATGGACATGAATATGAACAGGGCCTCCGACCAGCACCGGTCGGGGGCCTTCGCTGTCTCGCCTCCTGAGGAGCCGTAACCTGTTGCCCGTTTCCGCGAGACGCTGCAAACGTGGTGGGTGCGGCCGTGAGCAGGCGCATCGTCATCGTCACTGCCGTGCACGCCCCCTCGGCCCACTTCCTGCCGGAGGCTTACAAGTCGCTGTGCGAACAGAACTTGCCGGACGGCTGGGGAGTGGCGCCGGCTGATCCAGGAGGACGGGCAGACGGACACCGTCGCTCCGCACGTGCCCGAGGACGAGCGCGTGACGTTCCGCCAGGGACGGCCGGGCGGCCCCGGCATCGCGCGCACCATCGCACTGGCCCGGGCCGACGGGGAGTACGTCAAGATCCTGGACGCGGACGACCGGTTGGCGCCGGGAGCCCTGGCCCGTGAGCGCGTGCTCGCCACTTCCTGCAGGACGGGACCACCGTCGGCTTCCCGGGCGACCCGGACAACGGTCCGATCGAGCGCGCAGCGCTGCTCGACCACTGGAAGGCGCACGGCTTTCGCGCGCAGGCCCACCCGGCGACCCTCTTCGTACGGCGGGATCTGCTGCTCGCCCTCGGCGGGTGGATGGCGCTGCCGGTGGGGCTCCTCTACCGCAAGTGGGACGGCCAGGTCACGGGGCTGGCGCCGCATGTGGACCCGGCCGAGCGCGACGCCCGGTGGCTGTGGTGGAGGCCAGGGCCCGGGCGCTGAGCCACAGCGGGTACCGACTACTCGGCGACGGCGAGGGTGATGGCCTGGGACGGGCACCGCTCCGCCGCTTCCCGGATCAGCGGATCGTCCTCGGTGTCCTCGCGTCCAGGCCTGACCGTGCCGTATCCGTCCTTGAAGGCGAAGACGGACGGCACCCTGTGGACGCACTCGGCCGAGCCGTAACAGAGGCCGGGGTCTACGGAGACCTTCATACGTACGCACTCCAGCCGCGAGGCGCAGGCCCTGCGCGGGCCGGCGGGCAGATCGGAACCCGGGAAACCCCAGGACGTTCACGTCCTGCCCGCCGGAGAATGCGCTGAACCGGCGGCGCGGACCGCTGCGTCCACAGCGACGCCCACAGGGGCATCCACAGGGACGTCCACAGGTGCATCCATCGTTGCGGACGCGGCCGCCTCCACAGACGTCCTGCGCGTCACACCGCCTGATCCCCCTGGTCAAAGGGCAGTTCCAGCATGCGGATGGCGTTCCCGCGCAGCAGCTTGTACGCCACGTCCGCGGGCAGACCGCCGACGTGTTCCTCCGCCACCTTCTTCGTCTCCGGCCAGGTCGAGTCGACGTGCGGGTAGTCCGTCTCGAAGGTCGCGTTGTCCACGCCCACGGTCTCGATCGCCTCGATGCCGTGCTTGTCCCGGAAGAAGCAGCAGAAGATCTGCCGGTAGTAGTACGTCGACGGCGGCTCCGGGATGAGGTCCTTGACCCCGCCCCACGCCCGGTGCTCCTCCCACACGTCATCGGCGCGTTCGAGGGCGTAGGGGATCCAGCCCATCTGGCCCTCGCTGTAGGCGAGCTTCAGCCGGGGGAACTTCACCAGTACGCCGCTGAACAGGAAGTCCATCATCGAGGCCATCGCATTGTTGAAGCTCAGCGACGCCTGTACGGCGGGCGGCGCGTCCGGCGACGCGGCCGGCATCTGCGAGGACGACCCGATGTGCATGTTGACCACGGTCCCGGTCTCCTCGCACGCCGCGAAGAACGGGTCCCAGTAGCCCGAGTGGATCGACGGAAGCCCCAGGTACGTGGGAATCTCGCTGAAGGTGACCGCCCGCACGCCACGGGCCGCGTTGCGCCGGATCTCCGCGACCGCGAGGTCGATGTCCCACAGAGGGATCAGGCACAGCGGGATCAGCCGCCCGCCGCTGTCGCCGCACCACTCCTCGACCATCCAGTCGTTGTACGCGCGCACACAGGCCAGCCCGACCTCCTTGTCCTTGGCCTCCGCGAACGTCTGCCCGCAAAAGCGCGGGAACGTCGGGAAGCAGAGCGAGGCCTCCACATGGTTGATGTCCATGTCCGCCAGCCGGGCCTTCGGATCCCAGCAGCCCCGCCGCATCTGCTCCCGCGTGATGCCGTCGAGCGTCATCTCGTCCCGGGAGAAGCCGACGGCCGCGATGATGCGCTTGTACGGGAAGATCTCGTCCTCGTACCTCCACCAGTCGGTGGGCTGCCCGTCCGGATCGGTGGTGAACCGGTACTTCCCGCCGATGTACTGCAGATCGCCGATACCGGCCGTGAAGGGCTTCGGGCCCCTGTCGCGGTACTTGGCCGGGAGCCACGTCTCGAAGAGGTGCGCGGGTTCGATCACGTGATCGTCCACGCTGATGACCTTGGGCAGATCCTTGGTGCCACTTTCGGTGCTGACCACGTCGTGCCCCCTGCCTGTCCGACTCCTGCCCGACTCCGTCCGACTCCTGTCGAAGCTCTTGCCGGAGCCCTTGTCGGATCTCGTGTCGGAATCTCTTGTCCGGCCGTTATCTGACGACCCATCAGATTTGAGGCTAGGGGACCGCCCTTTCGACAGCAAGGGTCAGCGACGCGCCGCCCCCGCGATCCGGAACAAGGCCCGCGCCCAGAAAACACAACACCGCGCCGTTCGGTACCGGTCCCTCCCCTCGTGGGGACCGGTACCGAGCGACGCGGCGGCGTCGATCCGTGCCGTATCGGCGTCTCGGCGCGGATCAAGAAAAGGGCGGACTCGGGGTCGGGCGACAGCGGTCCGGGCGGAAAGCGGCTCTACGGAGCTCTCGGGCTCCTGGGCTCACGCGTCGAGGGCGTGGCGACCCTCTCGTGACTTCGGCGGAAGATGACCGAGAACATGCGGCGTCATAAGTGGTCTCTCCGAGCACTGAGCTGGTGGCCAGGCTGGGCGAGGCCCAGGCGATGCGCTGCTGGGTCGTGATCCTGCCAGTTGCGGACCCCGCCGAGGAGGCTTCGATATCCGGCCAAGGCCTTAGTCGCAGGTCAGCCATATAAAGTGGGTTTTCCGGTCCGGATGTCCAGCGCGGAGGAAGTAAGGGGTGGAGACCTTGAGTTCCGCCTCAGGGGCACGCACGGCCTTCGCGGAACGTCTCGCGCTGCTGTACAGAGAGGCCGGCAACCCTCCCCTCAAGACCGTCGCCGAGGCCGTCGTCCGGCTGCAGCGGGTCGACGAACGCGGACGGCCCGTGCGGGTGTCCGCCCAGCGGATCAGCGACTGGCGCCGGGCCAAGAACGTCCCCGCCCAGTTCGCCGCCCTCGCCGCGGTACTGCACACCCTGATCCCCGAGGCTCGGCGGCAGCGGCCCGCGCCCGTGTCCACGGGACTGTACGACCTGGCCCAGTGGCAGCGCCTGTGGGAGCGCGCGGTGGCGGACCCGGTCGGCGACCGCCCCGCATCCGGATCGGGGTCCGGGACAGGGCCCGGGTCGGTGGACGGAGAGGAGCGGGCCTCAGGCGAAGCCGCGACCGTCCCCGGCGGTGTGTGCCCCTACCGAGGACTGGCTCCCTACCGGCAGCAGGACGTCCGGTGGTTCTTCGGCCGGGAACGGAGCACGGACGCCCTCGTCGCGCAGCTTCGCGCCGCGGAGAAGTCGGGCGGCCTGGTCATGCTGGTGGGCGCGTCGGGCGCGGGAAAGTCCTCCCTGCTCAACGCCGGCCTCGTACCCACCCTGCAGAAGGGCGCGCTCGGCGAGGACAGCGGCCAGGCGGCTGACGTCCTCCAACTCGTGCCGGGCGCCGACCCTCTCGCGGAGCTGACCCGCCGTATCCCGGAACTCGCACCCCTCGTATCCGCGGTGCGGGAACAGGCGGCGCGGGAACCGGCGGCGGCAGAGCGGGAACGGCCGGCCGCGCCGGCGGAGCGGGAACCCGTGGCCACGGACCCCGGGACTCCGCAGTTCGCGCAGGCGGTACGGGAGGCCATCGCGGCGTGGGCGGTACGCGGCGGGACCTCCGCCGCCCCTCCGGTCGTCATCGTGGACCAGTTCGAGGAGGCGTTCACCCTCTGCTCCGACGAGGCGGACCGGCGCGCCTTCGTCCGGATCCTGCACGCCGCGTGCTCGTCCCCCGGCCCCGGCGAGCCGGCCCCCGTGCTCGTCGTCCTCGGCATCCGCGCCGACTTCTACGAGCAGTGCCTCGGCCATCCCGAACTGGCCGACGCGCTCCAGCACCGGCACATGGTGCTCGGGCCGCTGACCACCACGGAGCTGCGCGAGGCGGTGACGGGCCCGGCGAAGGCCGTGGGCCTGGAGCTGGAACCGGGACTGGCGGAGCTGATCATCAGGGAGGTGAGCACGGACGGCCCGCGCGGGGCGCACGACGCGGGCGTGCTGCCCCTTCTCTCGCACGCCCTGCTCGCCACCTGGCAGCGGCGCAAGTCGGGACGGCTGACACTGGCCGGCTACCGCGCGGCGGGCGGCATCCAGGGCGCAGTGGCGGCGACGGCCGAGCGGGCCTGGTCCGGCCTCGACCCGGCGGCACGTACGGCCGCTCGGCTGCTCCTGCTCAGGCTGGTCCGGCTGGGCGAGGACACCCAGGCCACCCGCAGACGAGGGACCCGACGCCAACTGGCGGAGGAGTCCACGGACCCCGGCAAGACGGAGGAGTCCCTCGAAGCGCTGGTCCACGCCCGCCTGGTGACGCTCGACGCGGAGACCGTCGAGATCACCCACGAGGCGCTGCTGCACGCCTGGCCACGGCTGCGCGAGTGGATCGACGAGGATCGCGGCGACCACCTTCTGCGCCAGCGGCTGGAGGAGGACGGCAGGTCCTGGGAGGGCGCGGAACGCGACACGTCGCTGCTCTACCGCGGCTCCCGCCTGGAGCAGGCCCGTACCTGGGCGAAGTCCGCCGGGGACACCTTCCTGACCCGCAGCGCGGTGGAGTTCCTGGCCGCTTCGGTCAGACTGCGCAGGCGTACGGTCCTGATCCGCCGTGGCGCGGTGTCGGCCCTGGTCGTCCTCGCGCTGATCGCCGTCGGTTCGGCGGTGGTCGCGTGGCAGCAGCGGGACGACGCCGTGTTCGCGCAGGTGCTCGCCGAGGCGGACCGCGTCCAGTACACGGACCCGTCGCTGTCCGCTCAGCTCGACCTGGTCGCCCATCGCCTGCGGTCGGACGACGAGGGCACGAACAACCGTCTGATCTCGATCGTCAACGCACCGCTGGCCACACCGCTCCTCGGCCACACCGGCGCCGTCTACCTCACCTCGTTCAGCCCGAACGGCCGGATCCTGGCCACCGCCAGCTCCGACCGCACCATCCGCCTGTGGAACGTGACGGACCCGACCCGGCCAAAGCCCCTGGGCAAACCCCTCACCGGGCACAGCAGCTGGGTGAGCAGCGCGGTCTTCAGCCCGGACGGACACACCCTCGCCAGCGCCTCGGACGACGGCACGATCCGGCTGTGGAACGTACGGGACCCCGGCCACCCGCACCCGCTCGGCGCTCCCCTGACCGGCCACGCCGGCACGATCTACCTGCTCGCCTTCAGCCCGGACGGACACACGCTGGCCTCCGCCGGCGAGGACCGCACCGTTCGCCTGTGGAACATGGCCGACCCGACCCGGCCGAAGCCCCTGGGCAAGCCCCTCACCGGGCACAGCGCCGCCGTACGCTCCGTGGCGTTCAGCCCCGACGGCAGGACGCTGGCGGCCGGCGGTGACGACAACACGATCCGGCTGTGGAACATGACCGATCCGCGCCGTCCGGTGCGCATCGGCACGCCGCTCACCGGTCACACGGGCACCGTGCACTCCGTGGCGTTCAGCCCCGACGGCAGGACGCTCGCCAGCGGCAGCGTGGACGACACCGTCCGGCTCTGGGACGTGGCCGACCCACGCCACGCGAAGCCGATCGGCACCCCGCTGACCGGCCACACCGGCCCCATCTGGTCGGTCGCCTTCAGCCCGGACGGAGACATGCTCGCCGCCGCCAGCGCGGACAGCACGGCGAGCCTGTGGAACATCAGCGATCCGGCGTACCCCTCGCAGGTCGGCGAGCCGCTCGCGGGAAGCAGCGGCGAGATGTACGCCCTGGGCTTCAGCCCCGACGGCCGGACCCTCGCCACCGGCAGCGGTGACAACAAGGTCCGCCTGTGGTCGATACCCACCTCCGACATGATCGGCCGCAGCGGCGCGTTCCGCCCGGACGGTCAGGTGCTCGCCACGGCCGCGCGCGACGGCCGGATCCGGCTGTGGGACGTGCGGACACCCGACCGGCCCGTGTCCCTGGGCCGGCCCTTCATGCCCGGGGACGGCGGCGACCGTTCGCTGGCGTTCTCCCCCGACGGCCGCACCCTCGCGGTGCTCACCGGGAACCGTGCGGTGTACCTGTGGAAGGTCGCCGACCCGACCCGGCCGGTCTCCGCCGGGCCACGCATTGCCCTGCGGACCCGGTTCATGGGACCCGAGGCGCTGGCCTACAGCCCGGACGGACGCACCCTGGCAACCGCCTACGACGACCGCACCATCCAACTGTGGGACGTCAGCTCCCCGTCCCGCGTCGCCCCGCTCGGCGCGCCGCTCACCGGCCACAAGGGCTTCATCGACTCCCTGGTCTTCAGCCCGGACGGTCACACGCTGGCCAGCGGCAGCGCGGACGCCACCATCCGGCTGTGGAACGTGGCGGACCCGCGCCACGCGACCCTGCTCGGCACGCCTCTCAAGGGGCATTCCGGGCCCATCAACACCCTCGCCTTCAGCCCGGACGGCCGTACGCTGGCCAGTGGCAGCGACGACGACACGGTACGGCTCTGGGACATCACCGACCCGGTCAGGGCGACCGGGCTGGGCTCGCCCCTCACCGGCCACACCGAGGCCGTCGTCTCACTGACCTTCCGTCAGGACGGCCACACCCTGGCGAGCGGCGGCAACGACAACACGGTCCGGCTCTGGAATGTCAGCTACCCGTCCAAGGCCTCGCCCATCGGTCAGTCGATGAGCCCCAACGCCAAGACCGGCAACTTCCTCTCCTTCAGCCCCAACAGCCACATGCTCGGCGTATCGAGCGGCGCCGACACCGTCCGGCTGTGGAACCTCGACTCCGACGAGGCGATCCGGCGTATCTGCTCGGTCACCCGAGGCGTTCTGACACCGGAGAAGTGGCATGAGTACCTTCCGCGGCTCTCGTACGATCCGCCGTGCGGTCGGTAAGGCCGTTCCCCGTTCTCCGTCCCCCTCCCCGTTTGAATCCCTTGCACTTCTTGCACTTCTTTCAGACAGCGCTTACGTGATCCCGCTCACAACGCCCCATCACGGCTGATCAGTCCACTCCCGCCGCCCAAACAGCCTTGTTACTGTTGGCCGCAGCCCGATCGCTGGTGCATCCCCCGTCGCCAGCGATCGGGCCTTCGCATGTCTCTGGCCTGTTGCGCGACAACGTGCCACCCTGCCGTCGTTCTGACGGAGGTTTGGGCGGACAGGGGTTCTTGATGAGCGAACCGGACCACGAACAGCGTGCGGCGACCGCCGCGGCCCTCAGGGCGATCCATGCCACCCGCGCCGGGAGCGCCGCGGCGAGGGCAGCCGTCCTCAGCCGCTACGTCGAGCGGCACGCCACCGGCGCGGAGCACGCCTCCGGCGCTGAGGCGGCGGAAGGCGGGGCCGAGGCCGCAGCCGAGGCCGTCTGGAAGGCCGCGCACGCGGCCCGTGTCGCCGCACAGGCTCTCGCGGTGCTCTCCGAGGGCCCGCCAGATCCCGCGGCGGACTCCCGGTGCGCGAGAAACGCCGCCGCCTCAGCCGCGCAGGCCTCCAGGATGGCCCGGCTCGTCGACGGCGACACCGAACTCTCCGAAGCCGCCTTCAAAGCCTCGCTCAGGGCCTCCCGGACGGCCGCCACCGCGGCTGCGGCCCAGCACCTGGGCACGGACCAGGAGTTGAACACCGAGGCGGACACGGCGGAGGCAGCAGCCGTCACAGCGGCCGAGCAGGCCGGCTGGGTCCGCCCGGGAGAGCCCGTCCCCACCGTGTCGACGGGCGTGCGAAGCCCCGAGCTGATGTCGATGATGCACTTCTGAGAGCGCCCGGTGTGAAGCCGATGTCAGCCGTAAATGCCGAAGACCCCCGGTCCGAATGGACCGGGGGTCTTCGTGCTGGTGGGGCTAACAGGATTTGAACCTGTGGCCTCATCCTTATCAGGGATGCGCTCTAACCAACTGAGCTATAGCCCCGCCGCGCTCTGCGGTGTGTGTCCCGCGCGCTGACCTCTGAAGATTAGCGCACGACGTGGCCAGTCCCAAAATCGATAGGCGCGGGACGTTTGGGAGGGCGCTTACTCGTCCTCGGCGAGCGTGAGCTCGACGCCGCCGACGAAGCCGGCGGAGAGGTTGTAGATGAACGCGCCGAGCGTGGCGAGAGCGGTGGCGAGGACGACGTCGATCACCGCGATGATCGACGTGAACATCAGGACGTGCGGCAGCGAGAGGAAGGACTGGAGGTCGAATCCGTTGGATTCGTTCGAGCCCGTCGCCTCGGAGATCGTGCCGCCGACCGTCGAGAAGACGCCCATCGCGTCCATGACCATCCACAGCACCGCGGCTGCCACGATCGTGCAGATGCCGAGCGCGATGGAGAGCAGGAAGCTGACCTTCATCACCGACCACGGGTCGGCCTTGGCCACGCGCAGCCGGGCCTTGCGGGTACGGGGCGTGGTGCGCGCGCCGGTGCGGGGGCGGCGTACCGCGCCCGTCATCGGCTGCTGAGCCTGGTACGCCTGCGGCGGGTGGTACGGCTGCTGCGCCTGTTGCGGCTGCCGTTCCCCCGGCAGCGGCGAACCCGGGGCAGGTGCGCCCGGCGCGGGTGAGCCGGGCAACGGCGCGCCAGGCGCCGGCGGCGTCCCCGGAGGGGCCTGCCCGCCCGCGTACTGCTGCGTCTGCGGGCCTCGGGTGTCCGTCACAGTTCCCCCCTGGGATCCATGAGAGTCATGGGAGTCGGTCTTCTCCGTGGCGGAGCCACGGCCGCCGTCCGTTTCCGTACCGGTGGATGTACCGGTCGCTCCGGCGCCCGTGGCTCCGCTCACGATGACTCACTCCTCGTGCTACTCGGCCGAGGGCGCCTCACCCTCGTCCGTACCGTCGGTCGTGACGACCTCGGCCAACTCGTCCACGGCGTCCTCGCCGTCGACCTCCTCGGCCTCACGTCCCGCCTCGGCGTTACGTGCGATGCCGACTACGGCATCGCGCTTGCCCAGGTTGATCAGTTGGACGCCCATGGTGTCACGGCCTGTCTCCCTGACCTCGTTGACTCGCGTACGAATCACACCGCCCGACAGCGTGATGGCGAGGATCTCGTCGGTCTCCTCGACCACCAGCGCGCCGACGAGTGACCCGCGGTCCTCGACGATCTTGGCGGCCTTGATTCCGAGGCCACCGCGACCCTGGACGCGGTACTCGTCGACGTTGGTCCGCTTCGCGTACCCACCGTCCGTAGCAGTGAACACGAACGTACCGGGTCGAACAACATTCATCGAGAGCAGCTCGTCTCCCTCACGGAAACTCATGCCCTTGACGCCCGAGGTCGCACGGCCCATCGGTCGCAAAGCGTCATCCGTGGCAGTGAACCTGATCGATTGTGCCTTCTTGCTGATCAGAAGCAGATCGTCTTCTGCCGAGACCAGCTCAGCTCCGATCATTTCGTCATCGGAACCGTCCTCCGTCTCACGGAGGTTGATCGCGATGACGCCGCCCGCGCGCGGGGAGTCGTAATCCTTGAGCGGTGTCTTCTTCACGAGGCCGCCCTTGGTGGCCAGCACCAGGTAGGGCGCCGCTTCGTAGTCGCGGATCGCGAGGATCTCGGCGATCGCCTCGTCCGGCTGGAAGGCCAGCAGGTTGGCGACGTGCTGGCCGCGCGCGTCACGCCCCGCGTCGGGCAGCTCGTACGCCTTCGCGCGGTAGACGCGGCCCTTGTTGGTGAAGAACAGCAGCCAGTGGTGCGTCGTCGACACGAAGAAGTGGTCGACGATGTCGTCCTGCTTCAGCTTCGTGCCGCGCACGCCCTTGCCGCCGCGCTTCTGCGAGCGGTAGTCCTCGGTCTTGGTCCGCTTGATGTAGCCGCCGCGCGTGATGGTGACGACGATGTCCTCTTCGGCGATCAGGTCCTCCATGGACATGTCGCCGTCGAAGGGAACCAGCTTGGAGCGGCGGTCGTCGCCGAACTTCTCGACGATCGCGGCGAGTTCCTCGCTGATGATCTCGCGCTGGCGCACCGGCGAGGCGAGGATCGCGTTGTACTCGCGGATCTTGGCCTGGAGCTCGTCGTGCTCCTGGATGATCTTCTGGCGCTCCAGGGCCGCGAGTCGGCGAAGCTGCATCTCAAGGATGGCGTTCGCCTGGATCTCGTCGATCTCCAGGAGGCTCATCAGGCCCTCGCGCGCGATCTCGACGGTGTCGCTGCGCCGGATCAGCGCGATGACCTCGTCGATGGCGTCCAGGGCCTTCAGCAGGCCGCGCAGGATGTGCGCCCGCTCCTCGGCCTTGCGCAGCCGGAACTTCGTACGGCGGACGATGACCTCGATCTGGTGCGCCACCCAGTGCCGGATGAACGCGTCCAGGGAGAGGGTGCGCGGCACGCCGTCGACGAGCGCCAGCATGTTGGCGCCGAAGTTCGTCTGCAGGTCGGTGTGCTTGTAGAGGTTGTTCAGTACGACCTTGGCGACCGCGTCCCGCTTCAGGACGATGACCAGGCGCTGGCCCGTACGGGACGACGTCTCGTCGCGGACGTCCGCGATTCCGCCGATCTTGCCGTCCTTCACGAGGTCGGCGATCTTCTGCGCGAGGTTGTCCGGGTTGACCTGGTACGGCAGTTCCGTGACCACCAGGCACTGGCGGTTCTGGATCTCCTCGACCTCGACGACCGCGCGCATCGTGATGGAGCCACGGCCCGTGCGGTACGCCTCCTCGATGCCCTTGCGGCCCACCACGAGGGCGCCGCTCGGGAAGTCGGGGCCCTTGATGCGCTCGATCAGCGCGTCCAGGAGCTCCTCGTGCGAGGCCTCGGGGTTCTCCAGGTACCACTGGGCACCGGCCGCCACCTCACGCAGGTTGTGCGGCGGGATGTTGGTGGCCATGCCGACCGCGATGCCCGCCGAGCCGTTGATCAGCAGGTTCGGGAAGCGGGCCGGCAGGACGGTCGGCTCCTGGGAGCGGCCGTCGTAGTTGTCCGTGAAGTCGACGGTCTCCTCGTCGATGTCGCGGACCATCTCCATGGACTGCGGCATCAACTTGCACTCGGTGTACCGCATGGCGGCGGCCGGGTCGTTGCCCGGGGAACCGAAGTTGCCGTTGGAGTCCACCAGCGGCATCCGCATCGACCACGGCTGCGCGAGGCGGACCAGCGCGTCGTAGATCGAGGAGTCGCCGTGCGGGTGGTAGTTGCCCATGACGTCGCCGACGACACGGGCGCACTTGTAGAAGCCCTTCTCGGGCCGGTAGCCGCCGTCGTACATGGCGTACAGGACGCGGCGGTGGACGGGCTTGAGACCGTCCCGTACGTCGGGCAGCGCGCGCGACACGATGACGGACATCGCGTAGTCGAGGTAGGAGCGCTGCATCTCCGTCTCGAGCCCGACGGGCTCGACGCGCAGAGTGATCTCGCCGCCTTCTTCAGGCGTGACAGGTGTGTTCTCGTCGGCCATTGCTGGTGAAGATCCTTTCTGGTGCGGTCAGCTGAGACCGACTCAGATGTCGAGGAAGCGGACGTCCTTGGCATTGCGCTGGATGAACGCGCGGCGCGCCTCGACGTCCTCGCCCATGAGGACCGAGAAGAGGTCGTCGGCCTGGGCGGCGTCGTCGAGGGTGACCTGGCCGAGGACGCGGTGCTCCTGGTCCATGGTCGTGATGCGCAGCTCCTCGGCGTTCATCTCGCCGAGACCCTTGAAGCGCTGGACCGAGTCGTCGCGGATGCGCTTGCCGGCCTGCTTGCCCAGCTCGATCAAGGCGTCGCGCTCACGGTCCGAGTACGCGTACTCGAAGTCCTCACGGCCCCACTTGATCTTGTAGAGCGGGGGACGGGACAGGAACACGTGTCCGGCCTCGACCAGCGGCCGCATGAAGCGGAACAGGAAGGTCAGCAGCAGGGTGTTGATGTGCTGGCCGTCGACGTCGGCGTCCGCCATCAGGATGATCTTGTGATAGCGGAGCTTCTCGATGTCGAAGTCCTCGTGGACTCCGGTGCCGAAGGCGGAGATCAGCGCCTGGATCTCCTGGTTCTGCAGGATCTTGTCGATCCTGGCCTTCTCGACGTTGAGGATCTTTCCCCGGATCGGGAGGATCGCCTGGTACTGCGGGTTTCGGCCGGACTTGGCCGAGCCGCCGGCGGAGTCACCCTCGACGATGAAGATCTCGCACTTGGTGGGATCGTTCGACTGGCAGTCGGAGAGCTTGCCCGGCAGGGACGCCGACTCCAGGAGGCCCTTGCGGCGGGTGAGGTCGCGGGCCTTGCGGGCCGCCACGCGCGCGGTGGCCGCCTGGATGGACTTGCGGATGATGTCCGAAGCCTCGTTGGGGTTGCGGTCCAGCCAGTCGTTGAGGTGTTCGTAGACGGCCTTCTGCACGAAGGTCTTCGCCTCCGTGTTGCCCAGCTTGGTCTTCGTCTGGCCCTCGAACTGCGGCTCGCTGAGCTTGATCGAGATGATCGCCGTCAGACCCTCGCGGATGTCGTCACCCGTGAGGTTGTCGTCCTTCTCGCGCAGCAGCTTCTTGTCGCGCGCGTACTTGTTGATCAGCGAGGTCAGCGCGGCACGGAAGCCCTCTTCGTGCGTACCGCCCTCGTGGGTGTGGATGATGTTGGCGAAGGAGTACACGCCCTCGCTGTAACCGCTGTTCCACTGCATCGCGACTTCGAGGGAGAGCTTTCGCTCCTTGTCCTCGGCCTCAAGGTCGATCACGGTGGGGTGGACGACCTCTCCCTTGCGGGAGTTGAGGTGCCGCACATAGTCGAGGATGCCGCCGTCGTAGCGGTATGTGACGGACCTGACCTCGTCCTTCTCGTCGGCGCCCGCCTCGTCCGCCCCGACGGTCGCCTTCGCCACCTCGCGCTCATCAGTGAGTTTGATCGTCAAACCCTTGTTGAGGAACGCCATCTCCTGGAAGCGCCGCGACAGCGTCTCGAAGGAGTACTCGGTGGTCTCGAAGATGTCGCCGTCCGCCCAGAACGTGACCGTGGTGCCGGTCTCGTCGGTGGCCTCGTTGCGCGCCAGGGGAGCGGTGGGGACGCCCAGCTTGTAGTCCTGGGTCCAGCGGTAGCCGTCCGTCCTGACTTCGACCGACACCTTGGACGACAGCGCGTTCACGACGGAGACGCCCACGCCGTGCAGACCGCCGGAGACCGCGTAGCCGCCGCCGCCGAACTTGCCGCCCGCGTGCAGCACGGTCAGCACGACCTCGACGGCCGGCTTCCCCTCGGAGGGGACGATGCCCACCGGAATGCCACGGCCGTTGTCCACGACGCGCACGCCACCGTCGGGAAGGATCGTGACGTCGATCGTGTCGGCGTGCCCGGCCAGCGCCTCGTCGACGGAGTTGTCGACGACTTCCTGCACCAGGTGGTGCAGGCCACGCTCACCGGTCGAGCCGATGTACATGCCGGGTCGCTTGCGGACCGCGTCCAGACCCTCGAGGACTGTGATGGCGCTGGCGTCGTACGCCGTGGCTGAGCCCTCGGCCGTACCGGCCGGGGCCTCGGTGGACGGGATGTTCTCGTTGGGGTTGCCGGAATCGGCCACGAAGCGCCCTTTCTGGCACAGCACAAGCCAAGCTCCATGCGGATGGCCGGAGCGGCTGCGGCGTGTTGCGTTGGTAAGCCTTGGTCAGCGGTGCACACCATTTTCCCGACGGTCCCCACTAGCGGGGCGGGATTAGCTTCCAGTCTACCGGTAGCGCCGACAGTGATGGGGGTTTGCCGGTACCTGAGTCCGCATGTGCCGCCCCAAAACCGTCTCGCCCGACTCCCCATATGCGGACCCGGGCTCAAAGAGGCTCACAGCGGCACTCAGCGCTTCCGGGTGTCAACCCTTGGCTACTGCGGAGTCAGGTCGGTGTTCGCAAACGCGTCGGGTCGGCCGCGGGCATGGGCCACGGCCGGCCCCCAGGACGCGGCGGGTGTCGATCACGACAGGTCACGTCGCTGCGCCGACCGCCGGAAGCGGGCGCTCCGGCCCACCCGTGACGTACCGCCCGGCTCCCCCTGAAAGCGGGGCCGGCTCACCCGTAGGTGTCGCCCGGGCCCGTGCTCCCAGGGGCGCGCAGAGGGCCGAAACGGCGCGCGGGGCCGGCCGGGCCCTGGACCTTGAGCAACCGCACCGTGCCGTGCCCGAGGTCCTCGTTCAGCCGCGCGACCAGCTGCGGAGCGAGCAGACGCAGGTTCGTCGCCCACGCCGTCGAGTCGCAGCGCACGGTCAGGACGCGCTCGTCCTCGTCGTACCGCTCAGGCTCGCAGTGCTTGGCCAGGTCCTCGCCGACGATCTGCGGCCAGCGGCCCATCACCCCGCCCACCGCCGCGGGGGTCTCCCAACCGCGTTCGTTGATGAGGCGGTTGATCGCCGAGCCCAGCGCCATCGGGTCGCGTCCGTCGGCGCGCGCGCCGGAGCGCAGGCCACCGCGACGCGCCTGCTTCTTCTGCTGCGCCGCGTCGCCACGCGCGCGTGCCTGTTCCTTCGCGGCACGCAGGGCCACGCGCGCGAGGTCGACGCCGGACGGCTCGGGCACCTTCTCCGCAGGCTTCGCGGCCTTCCCGGACGCTGCCGCCCCGGACGCGGAATCGGGGGATGTGTTCTCCGTCATACGCGCTCCACCGCCCCCTCGGAGACGACATACCGGGTCCCGGTGAGTACGTGCGGTACGTCGTCGTCGACCGCGGCCGTCACCAGCACCTGCTCCCCGGGCGCGACAAGCTCCGCGAGGCGCTCCCTGCGGCGTGTGTCCAGCTCGGCGAACACGTCGTCCAGAACCAGCACCGGCTCGTTGCCCTCGGCTCGCAGAAGGTCGTACGACGCCAGGCGCAGCGCCAGGGCGTAGGACCAGGACTCGCCGTGGGACGCGTACCCCTTGGCGGGCAGCTGACCGAGTTTGAGAACCAAATCGTCCCGATGGGGTCCTACGAGGGTGACGCCACGCTCGATCTCCTGCTTGCGGGCCTCGGCGATCGCGGCCATCAGCTGCTCGTAGAGGTCCTCGCGCGTATGCGCCTCGCCCGGCGCGGACGGCTTGTAGTCCAGGGCGATCGGGCCGCCGCCGGGTGCCAGCTGCTCGTACGCCTTGTCGGCCAGCGGCTGGATCGTGGCGATCAGGTCGAGGCGCTGGGCGAGCAGTTCGGCGCCCACGCGCGCGAGGTGCTGGTCCCAGACGTCGAGGGTGGACAGGTCCATGGTGCGGCCGCCGTGCCGACGGGCCAGCGCGGCCGACTTGAGGAGGGTGTTGCGCTGCTTGAGGACCCGGTCGTAGTCGGAGCGGACGCCCGCCATGCGCGGGGAGCGGGCGGTGATCAACTCGTCGAGGAAGCGGCGCCGCTCGCCGGGGTCGCCCTTGACCAGGGCGAGGTCCTCGGGCGCGAAGAGGACGGTGCGGACGATACCGAGCACATCACGGGGTCTGACCTGCGAGGACCTGTTGATGCGGGCACGGTTCGCCTTGCCGGGGTTCAGCTCCAGCTCGACGAGCTGCGTGCGCTCGCCCTGCTTGACCTGGGCCCGGATGATCGCTCTGTCGGCGCCCATCCGGACCAGGGGTGCGTCGGAGGAGACGCGGTGGCTGCCGAGGCTGGCGAGATAGCCGACGGCCTCGACGAGGTTCGTCTTGCCCTGTCCGTTGGGCCCCACGAACGCGGTGACGCCCGGGTCGAGCGGAACCTCGACCCGGGCGTACGAGCGGAAGTCGGCCAGCGACAGATGCGTGACGTGCATGGTCGTTCGCCGACCTCCCCCAGGTTGTGGACCGCCGGGCGGTCCTGTGGATTACTTCTTCTCGACGGCGTGGCCGCCGAACTGGTTGCGCAGTGCCGCGATCATCTTCATCTGCGGCGAGTCGTCCTGGCGGGAGGCGAACCGGGCGAACAGGGACGCGGTGATCGCGGGCAGCGGCACGGCGTTGTCGATGGCCGCCTCCACGGTCCAGCGGCCCTCGCCCGAGTCCTCGGCGAAGCCGCGCAGCTTGTCGAGGTGCTCGTCGTCGTCCAGGGCGTTGACCGCGAGGTCGAGCAGCCAGGAACGGATGACGGTGCCCTCC
>NZ_JBMNDS010000058.1:0-62493 GCF_052543295.1 Streptomyces sp. SAS_270 | reverse complement strand
CCCCAAGTACGTCCAGTACGAGGGCCTTCGTCCGGCACGCCGAGGGCACGCACCGAACACCGCGGGCACCGCACAGGACTTTCAAAACACCCCCTAGTGGGCCATCGCCACCTTGGGTGCGGAGGCGAGCCGGAGGCCGACCTCCACGAGGGCCCAGCCGAGGCGGGTGCGGAGTTCGCTCGGACGCCTGGCCTCGGTGGCGAGCCGGTGGGCGTCGGCCTGGGCATGCAGCTCGGCGGCGCGGACATGGTGCAGCTGGAGGTGGGTCTCGGAGTGCATCGGGGTGACCTTTCTCGGTCGTAGGTTCTCAGTTCCGGGTTCTCGGCCCTGAGCGCTGAGTTCTGCGTTCTCAGTCCGTGGTGAACGGGAAGACGTGCGTGTGCAGGCGTACCTGCTCGGCCTCGGGGGTTCCCTCGGCGGGCGCACGGTCGCGGTAGCTCTCGACCAAGTCGTGCATCTTCTGGATGAGTTCAGCCGTGAGGTCGGGCGTCAGCCGTAGCGTCATGTCGCTCATGTCGGTGGCACGGGTCCACTCCGCGGACCAGTCGTCCCGGGTGCCGAGCCACGTCGACAGCTCCCTGGTGTGCGTGGTCGCGATCTCGTGCAGGAACGTGTCCACGGCTCCCCGGACGGCCGGGTCGGAGTCCTTGAGCATGCTGTCGTCGAAGATCAGGCCCTGGGCGGCGGCTTTCCACCAGCGTTCGCGCCCCTTGCCGTGCTCCGGCGCGTCCTCGACGAAGCCGTGCGCGGCGAGCTGCCGGAGGTGATAACTGGTCGCCCCGCTGGACTCGCCGAGGCGCTCGGCGAGCTGTGACGCGGTGGCCGGTCCGTGCTGACGCAGGGCGCTCAGCAACTGCATCCGCAGCGGGTGGGCGATGCCACGCAACGAACGGGCGTCGAGCGTGCGGTACTGGCGCGGTTCCTGCTGCTCCGTCATGCGTACAAAGATAGCGTTGCAAAGGACAGGTTGCAACGGTTTCTTTGCAACCAACTCTTTGGAACTCGCCGCCCGTGACTCGCCGCCCGCGACGCACCGCCCGTGACGCGCCGCCCGCGACGCACCGCCCGTGAAGCAGGGAACCTCACCCCTCCTTCACGAACCCCTCCTTCTTCATCCAGTCCAGCGCCACCTGATGCGGGTCCTGCCCATCCACGTCCACCTTGGCGTTCAGGGTCTGCGCCACCGTGTTGTCGAGCTTCTTGGTGATCGGGTCGAGGACCTCGGCGATCTCCGGGTGCTCCTTCAGGGCCTTGGAGTTGATCTCGGGGGCGACGTTGTAGTTGGGGAAGAACTTCTTGTCGTCCTCCATCACCGCCAGGTTCATCGACTTGATGCGCCCGTCGGTGGTGAAGACCTCGCCGTACGTACAACTCCCCTTCTTCACCTGGGTGTAGATGATCCCGGTGTCCATCTGCGTGATGTTCCCGGCGGGCAGGCTCATCCCGTACTTCTTCTCCATGCCCGGCAGCCCGTCCGCGCGGTTGGCGAACTCGCTCTCCACGCACAGCGTGACCGCGCCGGGGTCCGACTTGGCGAGCGCGGCGACGTCGGACAGCGTCTTCGTGCCGTACTTCTTGAACTTGGCCTGGTTCATGGCGAGCGCGTAGGTGTTGTTGAGGCGGGACGGCGGCAGCCAGGTCAGCCCGTTCTTCAGGTCCGCGTCGTGCACCGCCTGCCACTGCTTCTGCGGGTCGGTGATGGGCTCGCTGTTGCCCAGGTACGTGATCCAGGCGGTGCCCGTGTACTCGTACATGCCGTCCGCGTCCCCGTTCTTGACGGCCTCGCGGGCGCCGATGGACCCCTGGATGCCGGTGCGGTCCAGGACGTCGGCGCCGGCCGCCTGGAAGGCGATGCCCATGATCGCGCCGAGGATCAGCTGCTCGGTGAACTCCTTGGACGTGACGGTCAGATGGGCGCCCTTGAGCGGTTCGCCCTTCCCGATCGAGCCGGGCACCACGTCGTCGACCATGGGGGAACCGCTCTGCAGGCCGCAGCCGGAAGCCAGTACGAGTGCCCCCGCGAGGGTGAGGACCAGTGGGTGCCTCATGATCCCGCCTCCAACCCGCGTGGCTTGAGCAGGAGTTCGGCGAGCGACGCCAGCCAGTCCACCAGCAGCGCGAGGGTGATCGTGAGGATCGAGCCGAGCACCAGCACCGGCATGCGCTGAGTGGTGATCCCGGTGGTGATGAGGACACCGAGTCCGCCCCCGCCGCCGAAGGTGGCGAGGGTCGCCGTGCCGACGTTCAGGACCAGCGCCGTCCGTACGCCCGCCAGGATCAGCGGGACGGCCAGCGGGAGTTCGATCCGCCTGAGGACGCCCAGTGGCGACATGCCGATGCCGCGGGCCGCCTCCAGGAGGGTCGGGTCGTTCGCCTTCAGGCCGGCGATCGTGTTGGAGAGGACCGGCAGGACGGCGTAGATGATGATGCCGATCAGGGCCGCCTTCTGGCCGGTGCCGAGCCAGATCACCAGCAGGGCGAGGAGGCCGATCGCCGGGGTGGCCTGCCCCATGTTGGCGAAGGCCATCGCGACCGGCGCCGCCTTCCGGAACGCTCCCCGGGTGAGCAGGATGCCCAGCGGGATCGCGATGATCAGCACGAAGAACGTGGAGATCGCGGTCAGTTGGATGTGCTGCCGAAGGGCCTTGCTCACCTGGCCGCCCGAGAGCGCGTTCTCGGAGATCGGGTCGAGGTCGGCCTGCGCGAACCACAACCAGGTGGCCAGCAGCACGGCCACGAGGAAGGCGGGCAGGAACGTCAGCTTCTGCCAGGTGATGCGGCGCGCGGGCCCGCCGGACGGGCGCCCGGCCCCGGTCCCGCTCTCACGGTCGCCGTCGACGTCACTGCCGTCCTCGGCGTCGTCACGGAACGCGAGCCCCTTGACCTCGTGCTCGCCCTCGGGCCGCCGGTGCGACGGGGGAGTGCTCATGCCCTCGTCTCCCCGCCGTCGCCTTCCTGCTCCTCGTGGGTCAGCTGGGCGCGTGCCTCCTCCAGATCGTGCTGGTGCTCCATGGCGTCCAGCCGGTCGGCCTCCAGGAGCTCGTGCACGGAGTTCATCAGCGTCTCCATGTCGACGACGCCGGTGTACTCGCCGCGCCGTCCGGTGACCGCGACCCGGCCGGTGTTGTCCGTCAGCACGGCCTCCAGCGCGTCCCGCACCGTGGCGTCCCTGGTCACCGTGTCGTGCACCAGCGTGCCCGCCCTGGCGAGAGAACCCTTGGCGCGCATGAGGTCGCCGCGTCTGAGCCACTTGTAGGGGCGGCCCCGCTTGTCGAGCAGCAGGATCTCGTTCGTGCCGCTGGTGCGGAGCTTGTTGAAGATCTCCTGGAGCGGGTCGTCGACGGTGACCGTCGGATAGTCCGTGATCTCCACGTCCCGTACGCGCGTCAGGTTCAGCCGCTTCAGTGCCGCGCCCGCGCCCACGAACCCGGACACGAAGTCGTCGGCCGGGTTGGTGAGGATCGCCTCCGGGGTGTCGAACTGCGCGATGTGCGACCGCTCGCGCAGGACCGCGATCCGGTCGCCCAGCTTGATCGCCTCGTCGAAGTCGTGCGTGACGAACACGATCGTCTTGTGCAGTTCGTGCTGGAGCCGGATCAGTTCGTCCTGGAGGTGGTCACGGGTGATCGGGTCGACCGCGCCGAACGGCTCGTCCATCAGCAGAACGGGCGGGTCGGCGGCCAACGCCCGGGCCACGCCCACGCGTTGCTGCTGCCCGCCGGAGAGCTGGCGCGGGTAGCGGCCGTGGAACTCGCCGGGATCCAGCCCGACCAGGTCGAGCATCTCCTCCACCCGCGACCTGATCCGCGACTTCGACCAGCCGACCATCTTCGGTACCAGCGCGATGTTCTGAGCGACCGTCATGTGCGGGAAGAGCCCGGAGGACTGGATCGCGTACCCGACCTTGCGGCGCAGCTTCACCGGGTCCATGTCGGTGACGTCCTCGGCGCCGATCCTGATCCGGCCGCCCGTCGGCTCGATCAGCCGGTTGATCATCTTGAGCGTGGTGGACTTCCCGCACCCCGACGGGCCCACGAAGACGACCAGTTCGCCCGCTCTGATCTCCATGTTGACGTTGTCGACGGCCGGGTCGCCGCTGCCCGGATAGCGCTTGGTGAGGTTCTCCAGCTCGATGGTGGCGCCGGTCGTGCCCTCGTCCGCCGGCGCGGGACCGGGAGCGGCTGCGGGCGTGGAAGTCTCAGACACGGATCCCCCTGGGAATGGTCAGCCGTCCGATCAGGACGTACGCGGCGTCGAAGAGCAGCGCCAGGACGATGATCCCGAGCGTGCCCGCGAGCACCTGGTTGAGCGCGTTCTTGCTGCCCAGGGAGCCGATCCCGCGGAAGATCTCGTTGCCGAGGCCGGGCCCGGAGGCGTAGGCCGCGATGGCCGCGATGCCCATCAGCATCTGCGTCGAGACCCGGATGCCGGTGAGGATCGGCGGCCAGGCGAGCGGCAGCTCGACCCGGAACAGGCGGGCGATCCGAGACATCCCGATGCCCTTCGCCGCGTCCACCAGCGACGGATCGACCCCGCGCAGGCCCACGATCGCGTTGCGGACGACCGGCAGCAGCCCGTACAGCGTCAGCGCGATGACCGTGGGCGGCACGCCCAGGCCCACGATCGGGATCAGCAGACCGATCATGGCGAGCGAGGGGATGGTCAGGATCGTGGACGTGGTCAGCGTGGCCAGGTTGCCGGCCCACTCGCTGCGATAGGTGACAACGCCGAGCAGTACGCCGATCACGGTCGCGATCACCATGCACTGGAAGACGGCACTGGCGTGCTGGAAGGCGTCGGTGAGCAGCTGCTGGTGGCGGTTTCCGAGATACTCCCAGAAGCTCACGCGCACTCACCTCGGACGACTAGGGGGTGTTTTGAAAGTCCCGCACAGCACCCACGGCGCCCGGCACGCACCCTCGCCGCACCGGCCGAAGTCCCAAGTACGTCCAGTACGAGGGCCTTCGTCCGGCACGCCGAGGGCACGCACCGAACACCGCGGGCACCGCACAGGACTTTCAAAGCACCCCCTAGGTCGGCTGCTCCGCTGCTCGGTTTCCGTCAGTCGCGGTCCTGCGACGCCTGCTCCACCAGCGGGATGATCCGCAGCGGAACGGGGTTCTCCATGACGATCGCCGTGGCGGCCCGGACAATGCCATCAAAACCGACAACGCGGTCGATCACCCGCTGAAGATCAGCGTTCGAGCGGGCGACGAGACGGCACAGCATGTCCCCGCTGCCGGTGGTGGTGTGCAGCTCCAGGACCTCCGGCACACTCGCCAAGTGCGCCCGTACGTCCGGGCCTTGGCCCTGCCGGATCTGCAGGGTCGCGAACGCCGTGACGGGGTAGCCGAGCGCCGCCGGATCCACCTGCGGGCCGAATCCGCGGATGACGCCATTCGACTGAAGCCGGTCCAGCCTGGCCTGCACGGTGCCGCGCGCGACCCCGAGCCGACGGGACATCTCCAGCACGCCGATGCGCGGCTCCTCGGCCAGCAGCACGATGAGCCGGCCGTCCAGAGCGTCGATCGCCATACGAGTCCTCCGGTAATGCCCTTGGTGTGTGTTCCGTACGCCTTCGAGATGGTCATCATGTACAGAAAGCCCGGCGATACGGGCTGATGACTGAGCGGATTGTCCATCCAATACACAAACTATTGCGCACCTTGTGGATCGGAGAGAGCCTGCGGCCATGACTCAGACAACCCACCACACCCCCGACACCGCACGGCAGGCAGACCCCTTCCCGGTCAAGGGAATGGACGCGGTCGTCTTCGCCGTGGGCAACGCCAAGCAGGCGGCGCACTACTACTCCACCGCTTTCGGCATGCAACTGGCCGCCTACTCCGGACCGGAGAACGGCAGCCGCGAGACCGCCTCGTACGTGCTCACCAACGGCTCCGCCCGCTTCGTGTTCACGTCGGTCATCAAGCCCGCCACCCCCTGGGGCACCTTCCTCGCCGAGCACGTCGCCGAGCACGGTGACGGCGTCGTCGACCTCGCCATCGAGGTCCCGGACGCGCGCGCCGCCCACGCCTACGCCGTCGAGCACGGCGCCCGCTCGCTCGCCGAGCCGTACGAGGTCAAGGACGAGCACGGCACGGTCGTCCTCGCGGCGATCGCGACGTACGGCAGCACCCGTCACACGCTCGTCGAGCGCACCGGCTACGACGGCCCCTACCTCCCCGGCTACGCCGCCGCCGACCCGATCGTCGCGCCCCCCGCCCACCGCACCTTCCAGGCCATCGACCACTGCGTCGGCAACGTCGAACTCGGCCACATGAACGAGTGGGTCGGCTTCTACAACAAGGTCATGGGCTTCACGAACATGAAGGAGTTCGTGGGCGACGACATCGCGACCGAGTACTCCGCGCTGATGTCGAAGGTCGTCGCCGACGGCACGCTCAAGGTCAAGTTCCCGATCAACGAGCCCGCCATCGCCAAGAAGAAGTCCCAGATCGACGAGTACCTGGAGTTCTACGGCGGCGCGGGCGTCCAGCACATCGCGCTCAACTCGGGCGACATCGTCGAGACGGTCCGCACCATGCGCGCCGCCGGGGTCCAGTTCCTCGCGACCCCGGACTCGTACTACGACACCCTCGGCGAGTGGGTCGGCGACACCCGCGTCCCGGTCGACACGCTCCGGGAACTGAAGATCCTCGCGGACCGCGACGAGGACGGCTACCTGCTGCAGATCTTCACCAAGCCGGTCCAGGACCGTCCGACCGTCTTCTTCGAGATCATCGAGCGGCACGGGTCGATGGGCTTCGGCAAGGGCAACTTCAAGGCCCTGTTCGAGGCGATCGAGCGGGAGCAGGAGAAGCGCGGAAACCTGTGAGTTCGGCAAAAACGTAGCGGTTGTTGATCACTTAACTTGCAACCGGCGAACGTGAGTTGACACTCTCAAGTCCTGTGGGTGCCGAAGGGGCGCCCACAGGACTCGGGGGGACACAGTGACCGCTCCGATCAACCTCGCCGTACCGTCCGCCCGCTGGCTGCGCCAGAAGGGCACGCTCAAGGAGCCGACGGTGCTCCAGTCGTTCGCCTTCGACGAGCCGAACAAGCATCTCTACGTCCTCCAGGTCACCGTCACCGGGCGCCCGACCGGTGACCTGTGCCTGAACAAGCTCGACCACCAGGGCAACCGGCTGGGCCACATGTACCTGAAGGGCTTCGGCCACGGCGTCAGCATGGGCGTGCAGCGCGACGCCTCCGACGGCAGCACCTGGATCTGGACCGAGGCCGACGCCCACAACGGCTACGGCCGGGGCGTCACCCGCTTCCACTTCGCGAACGGGGCCGTCCGCACCGGCGCGGACGTCAGGATCCGCCATCCCATAGCGGGCTCCGTCAACAACCAGCCCTCGGTCTGCACGACCTCCCGCCGGATCGCCGTCCGCTACCGCAACGCGGCCGACGAGCCCCGCTACCGCGTCTGGAACCTCGACGCCTTCGTCGCCCGCGACTACAGCGACCCCCTCACGGACTTCGCCCAGACCGGCGCCCACCCCGACCCGAGGATCCCCTTCCAGGGCTACGCCCTGTACCGCGACTGCGTCTACCAGCTGGCGGGCACGGCGTACGACCCGAAGACCAACCCGGCCGCCCGGCGGGGCAACGCCCATGTGTCGAGCCTCGACATCCACACCGGGGAACTCCTCCAGCAGGAGCGCACCGAGGCCGGCTACACGCTCGTGGGCCGCGAACCCGAGGGCCTCGCCGTGCGCCCCGGGCCTGACCCCCGCGTGTACATCGGCCTCGCCTCGGGCCTCGTGGGAGCCCGCCGCTTCTCGATCTACTACAAGCAGGACAAGGCCTCCTAGCCCGAAGGGCCGGCGAAGGGCCCTGCGCTCAGCGCGAAGCCCCGCGCTCCGGGCCGTTCGGCCTCTGCGGGCCGTCCGAGGAGCCCGGACGGGTCTCCGGCTCCGCCGGTCCCTCCGCGGCAGGCTCGCCCAGGGACACCAGGGCCGCCTTGGCGAGAGGCACGAACAGCGGGGAGAAGTACGGATTGATGCGCAGCGCCTCCGCCAGATGGCGCCGGGCGGGCCCGGCCCGGTCGAGGTCACGCTCGATCTGCCCCCGGTGATACGCGTACAAGGCGCTGCGCACACCGCCCCCGTGCTCCTTGTCCATCGCCCGCTCGGCGAACCCGAGCGCCTCCTCGTCCTCCCCGGCCCGGTGCAACGCCCACCCCAGCGCGTCCGCGACAGCGATCCCCGGCCGGCGCTGCCACTCGGCACGCAGCAGCCGCACCGCGGCCGCCGGATCACCGTGATCGGCCTCGAACAACCCGAGGAGCAGGTCGCCGTTCACACCCGCGGCCGCCGCCGCCCGTACCCGCGCCCGCAGCACGTCGTACTGCGCACGCGCGGCCCCGCCGAGCCCCGACGCCTCGTACAGCTCGCCCAGTTCGAGGGCGTACCGCGGCTCGGGCCGCCCGGCGAGGGCGCGCTGATAGGCGTGCAGTGCCTGCGGCGTACGGCCGAGTGCCGCGAGCGCGCGGCCCTGTCCGGCAAGCGCCCCCTGTTCGCCGGGATCGGTGCGCAGCGCGGCCTCGTAGTGCCGCAGCGACTCCTCGGCGTCCCCGCGCTCCCAGGCGAGCTGCCCGGCCTGCTCCAGACAGGCCGCCTGTTCGGCGGGGGTGCGCGCGAGGGCCGTCGCGTCGGCGAGCGCGGCGGCCGCGTCCTCGCGCCAGCCGCGGTCCCGGTACACCCCCGCGGCCCGCGCCATCACGGTGGGCCCGGTGCGCAGGTCGAGCAGCTTGTCGAGCGCCCGGCGGGTGGCCCGGTAGTCGCCGAGCCCGGTGTAGGAGTCGATCAGCAGGGGATACGTCGTCCACCGCTTCGGTGCCGCCTGAGCCGCCGCCCCGGCCCACTTCAGCCCGGCCGCGAAGTCGCCCCGAGCGTTGGCGAGCGCGGCGAGCCCGTCGAGCGCCGCCACGTTCCCCTTCGGCCGCACCCGCAGTGACGTACGCAGCGCCTTCTCGGCCTTCGGGTAGTACACGGGCGCCGCGGTCCGCCGCGCCCGCTCCACGTACGCCGTACCGAGCACCGCCCACGACTGCTCGTCGCGCGGATGCGCCCGCAGATGGGCCTCACGGTCGCGGATGAGCACCGCCAGGTCGGGCAGCGCGGCGGGCGCCCCGGCCCCGACGGCCGTCATGGCCCGCGCCACCGGACCCGGCGCGGGCGGCACCGCCCTGTGCCGCTCGGAGGGCAGCAGCACCAGCACCCCGCCGAGGACGACGCACCCGGCGACCACCCCGATCAGCGCACGCTTCACGAAGGGGCCCGGGCGCGCCCCCGGACGCAGCGCCTCGGCCCCGATGCCGGTCTGCGTGGCGGTCTCCATGGCGGTGTCCGGGCCGGTCTCCATGCCGATCTTCATGGCGATCACTGTGCGTCAATACGAAGACCACATCCCGGCATACGAAGGGTGCCGCGGACGGGGTTCACACCGATGGCCCCGGGTGCGACGCTGTGATCATGAGCCGTATAGAAGCCCCGCGCGACGAAGCGACCGGCAACCTCGTCGACCGTCTCCTCGCGGGCCTGCCGGCCGAGGCGGTCCTCACCGACCCGGACGTCACGGCCTCCTACGCCAACGACATGGCGAGCTTCTGCGCGGCGGGCACCCCCGCCGTGGTGGTCCTGCCGCGCACCGTCGAGCAGGTCCAGCACGTCATGCGTATCGCGACCGAGCTGCGCGTGCCCGTCGTCCCGCAGGGCGCCCGCACCGGCCTGTCGGGCGCCGCCAACGCCTCCGACGGCTGCATCGTGCTCTCACTCACGAAAATGGACCGCATCCTGGAGATCAGCCAGGTCGACCGCATCGCCGTCGTCGAGCCCGGCGTCGTCAACGCCACGCTCTCCCGCGCGGTGGGCGAAGTCGGCCTGTACTACCCGCCGGACCCCTCCAGCTGGGAGATGTGCACGATCGGCGGCAACATCGGCACGGCCTCCGGCGGCCTGTGCTGCGTGAAGTACGGCGTGACGGCCGAGTACGTCCTCGGACTGGACGTCGTCCTCGCCGACGGGCGGCTGATGTCGACCGGGCGCCGCACGGCGAAGGGCGTCGCCGGATACGACCTCACGCGGCTCTTCGTCGGGTCGGAGGGCTCGCTCGGCATCGTCGTGGGGGCGACCCTCGCGCTGAAGCCGCAGCCTCCCCAACAGCTGGTGCTGGCCGCCGAGTTCGGGTCGGCGGGCGCCGCGTGCGACGCCGTGTGCCGGATCATGGAGGGCGGGCACGTGCCGTCCCTGCTCGAACTCATGGACCGTACGACCGTCAAGGCCGTCAACGACCTGGCGCACATGGGCCTGCCGGAGTCGACGGAGGCCCTGCTGCTCGCCGCCTTCGACACCCACGACCCGGCGGCCGACCTCGCCGCCGTCGGCGCGCTGTGCGAGGCCGCGGGCGCGACCCAGGTCGTACCCGCCGATGACGCGGCGGAGTCCGAACTCCTGCTCCAGGCGAGGCGGTTGGCGCTGACGGCGCTCGAAGCGGTCAAGGGCACCACGATGATCGACGACGTGTGCGTGCCGCGGTCGCGGCTCGGCGAGATGCTCGAAGGCATCGACCGCATCGCCGACAAGTACGCCCTCACCATCGGGGTGTGCGCCCACGCGGGCGACGGCAACACCCACCCCACCGTCTGCTTCGACGCCGCCGACCCCGACGAGTCCCGGCGCGCCCGCGAGTCCTTCGACGAGATCATGGCCCTCGGCCTGGAACTCGGCGGCACGATCACCGGCGAGCACGGCGTGGGCGTCCTGAAGAAGGAGTGGCTGGCGCGCGAGATCGGCCCGGTGGGCGTGGAGATGCAGCGGGCGATCAAGACGGCGTTCGACCCGCTGGGCCTGCTCAACCCGGGCAAGCTCTTCTGACAGTCGTACGTGCGTGATCACTCCCCGTCCTTCGACTCGTCGGACGGCCACGGGTCGCGCAGCCACAGGTCGTCGGCCGGGGTCGGCGTGAGCAGCTCGGCGAGGCCGTCGTCGATGCCGAGCTGCTCGGCCTCAGAGCCCGGGGGGACCACCCGAAGCGTCCGCTCCAGCCACGCGGACACCTGCGCCGCGGGCGCCTCCAGCAGGGCGTCCCCGTCCGGCGAACTCAGCGCCATCAGGACCACACTCCGCCCCGCCACCTTGGTCGGCCACACCCGCACGTCCCCGTGCCCGCACGGCCGGAACACCCCCTCCACGAGCAGCTCGCGGGCGAAGGTCCAGTTGACGGGGTGATCGGTGCCGATGTGAAAGGAGATGTGGACGGCGTACGGATCGTCGGACCGGTAACCGAGCCGGGCCGGTACCGGGATGCTGCGCTCCGGCGACAGGACCAGTTTGAGCTCCAGCTCGCGTTCCACCACTGTGTGCATGACGTACGTTTCCTCTCTCGTTCCGGGCCTCGGAGCGGGCCCGTGCGAGTGAAGAGCGCCTTGCCCCCGGAACCATTACGCGGGTTCGGAGAATTTGTTTTCCGCACCGTCCGGCGCGGCTGCCCCAAGTGCCCCCGAGCGCGGCGGAACCGTGCTCGAAAGGAGTGGGTGCGGCGGGAGGGGCGGTGGCGTGTGCCGGGGTCTGATAGATGTGGAGGCCGCAAAAAACCCCCGAGCAGATACGGGACGACGGACATGAGCGCCCCAACCCCGGCCCCCGGTGACGACAGGCCCCGCGAAGGCTACTACCCGGATCCCTCCATTCCTGGATATGTCCGGTACTGGAACGGTGCCGCCTGGGTACCGGGCACGAGCCGCCCCGCGCCCTCCGACGGCGAACCGCTCGCGCCGCCGCCCGGCACGCGCCCCGCGCCCGCGCCCGCCGCGGCGGAGGAGACGGGCCCGCACTTCTTCGACGAGGACCCGCAGCCCCAGCTCGACGCGCCCCGGGTGAGCCCGGCCGAGGCACAGCACGGGAGCCGGCCCGAGCCCGCGACCGCGTGGGGCGCCGACCGCTCCCGGCAGTCCGGCTTCGGCGGCGAGCAGGACCGCCGGGTGTCGTGGGGCGCACCGCAGGGCGCCGACCCGCGGGTGCCGAGCGCGGCCCGGCCGTCCGACGCGGTCGTGCAGCCCGACGGCCAGTCCTCGCGCACGGACGGCACGGCGACGATCCCCCCGGCGGACTCGGCCCCCGGCGGCGGCACCGTGGTGTTCCGCCGCCCGAAGGGCCCCGTGCGCCCCACGGACGCCGAAGACGAGAGCGCGGATCCGGGCGGCTCCGCGGGCACCCCGGGCCCCCGCAACCCCGTCGCTTCCGAGGGCACCATGCAATTTCGTGCGCTCTCCCCGCGCGCGGGGAAGCAGGGCGGGGCGCAGACCGGGAGCACGGCTTCGGCGGGCGGTGGCTTCGGCGCCGGCCAGGCGGCCCAGGCGGCAGCCGCGGCGGCGCAGGCCGCCCAGGCCGCCGCACAGGCACCCGCCCCGGCACCTGCACCCGCACCCGCCTCCACGCCCGCCCCTTCTCCTTCCGTCCCCCAGCAGGCAACCCCCATGGCCTCCGGGGTGGGCGGCGGCCAGCCTTCCTGGGCTCAGCAGGTGCACCGGCTGGCCGGCGCCCCGGGTGACGAGGAGCAGCCGGTCGCGCCGTGGAAGCCCCCGGTCGAGGACATCTTCACGGCGGCCGCGCGCAGGCAGTCGGCCGCGCGTCCGGCGGCGCTCGGCAGGCGGCTGGCCGCCCGGCTCGTGGACACCGTGGTGCTGGGCGCGGTCACCGCCGCGGCCGCCGTGCCGCTGGGCACCAAGGCGCTCGACCACGTCAACGAGAAGATCGACGCGGCCAAGCTGTCCGGCGAGACGGTGACGGTCTGGCTGCTCGACGGCACGACCGCCGCATACCTCGGTGTCATCGTCGCCGTCCTGCTCCTCGTCGGCGTCCTCTCGGAGGCGCTGCCCACCGCCAAGTGGGGCCGCACCCTGGGCAAGAAGCTCCTCGGCATCGAGGTGCGCGACATCGAGGCCCACGAGCCGCCGTCCTTCGGCCTGGCCCTGCGCCGCTGGCTCGTCTACGGCATCCCGGGCGTCCTCGGCATCGGTGTCGTGGGCATCCTGTGGTGCCTCTTCGACCGCCCGTGGCGCCAGTGCTGGCACGACAAGGCGGCCCACACCTTCGTAGCGGCAGGGACGTAGGACGACGTAGCGCATCGGCCGTAGGCGAGGCGGTCCCTCGGACGGCCGCTCGCCGGATGCGGAACCGGGGGGTTCGCGGTCCACTCGGGCCATGAGTAGCGAACCGCCGCCCCCCGGCTCCGGTCAGAATCCACCGGACGACGACCCGCTCAGGAAGCAGCAGCCCCCGCCCGCCGAGGGCGGCGGCTCCCCCTACGACGCCCCCTACGGCGGCCGGCAGCCCCCGTCGTACGGCGGCGGCAGTCCTTACGGCGGCGATCCCTACGGCGGTGGCGGCCCCTACGGCGGCGGCTCCGGCGATCCCCTCGCGGGGATGCCTCCGCTCGCCGACAGCGGCAAGCGGGTCCTGGCGAGGATCCTCGACATGATCATCGTCGGTGTCGTGGTGTGGCTGCTGTCCTGGGCTTTCGGCTTCAGCCAGTACACGCTGGACACCGACAAGATCAAGTTCGCCGACTCGTTCGGCCGGGAGGTGGTCGGCGCCGTCCTCTACATCGCCTACGACACCCTCATGGTCAGCAAGTCGGGCCAGACCCTCGGCAAGCAGCTGCTCAACCTGCGCGTGGCCAACCTCGACAACGGCGCCACGCCCTCCGCGCAGACCGCGCTGATGCGCGCGGCCGTGCTGTGGATCCCGTTCGCGTTCTGCTGCGCGTGTGTCTGGACCGCGATCGCGGGCGGCTGGAGCTTCTTCGACAGGCCCTACAAGCAGGGCCTGCACGACAAGGCGGCCAAGACGGTGGTGGTCAGCACCCGTTGACCTGGAGGGCGGCGCACTGCACCGCGGCGGGTCCGTGCATCACGGGCCCGCCGTTTCGCGTACGGGCACGGAGGCGGCGGACGCCGACACGGACACCGGCATCGGTTCGGGCGCGATGGACACGGAGACGGCGACGGACGCGGTCTCGCGCCGCACCGGGACCCGCTCCTGCGCGACAGCGGCCGCGGTAGCCGTAGCGGCGGCCGAAGTTCCTTCGGCGGGCGCCGACCTGGGCAGCGGGACCGTCATGGCGACCAGCAGCCCGAGAGCGAGAGCCGAGAAGGCGATCAGGATGATCCCCAGGCTCGAACTCGTCTGAGACAGCAGCAGCATGGCGAGCGTCGAGAAGATCACGGTGCAGGAACCGTAGGCGAGCTGTGCGGCGTTCGGACGAGGCATGGCAATCGTGTCCTCGGGTGGGGGTCTCCCCCCGGGTGCCTCTCGCGATGGGGGAGGTGCGGATAAGAATCGGGGGTGAGAAACGGCGTCGACCATGGCAATCCGCCGACATCCGGCGCTCCGCCAATCGACTCTATTCCGCTGCATGCCCGAGGGGAACAGCCGGTAAGCGTGACCTAACCCACGGTGCCGGAGCACGGGGGGCGCACGGAGTCATGCAGTCCACGAAGTGGACGGGTGGACGCGCCCGTTGAGCGGCACATAGACGCCCCGCACGCCGTCCGGATATCGAACGGTCATGACTGCATAGTGCAGTTGGCGGGTCCAAGTCAAGATCTGTCTTTTCTTTGGTAACTCCGGTCAAATGTCGTCACTTGACACGCGTATACGCGCGCGGACCCATGACCAGGATCCCCTCCATCCGCGCGGACGAACGCGGGGGAGGAATCAAGTGACCAGCAGATCATGGACGTTCAGAGCGGCCGCGGTGGGCGTAGCTCTCGCGGCGGCCACCGCCACGTTCTCGACGTTCGCCGTCGCGCAGGCCGACGACACCTCGTCGGCGGCTGTGAACCGGCACGACCCGCAGCCGGCCAAGACGAAGGTCGACCACGACCTCGACGGCCCGCTCAGCAAGACCCAGAAGGCGCAGCGCCAAGAGGCCCTGAACCAGGTCATATCCGGCGATGCCCAGGTCAAGGACCGCAACGGCTCGCGGGTGGTTCAGCTCAAGAGCAAGAAGGGCCACAGCAAGTACGTCGAGCTGGGCCGCGAGAAGACCGACAAGATCTTCACGATCCTGGTCGAGTTCGGCGACAAGACCGACGCCAGTGCGGGCGGCACCGCCGGCCCGCTGCACAACAAGATAGCCAAGCCGGACCGCGCCAAGGACAACAGCACTGCCTGGCAGGCGGACTACAACCAGAAGCACTTCCAGAACCTCTACTTCGGCACCGGCAAGAACGTCGAGTCGATGAAGAAGTTCTACGAGAAGGAGTCCTCGGGCCGCTACTCGGTCTCGGGTGAGGTCGCCGACTGGGTCAAGGTGCCCTACAACGAGGCCCGTTACGGCAACAACGCGTGCGGCTCCACCAACTGCCCCAGCGTGTGGAACGTCGTCAGCGACGGCGTGACCGCCTGGGTCGCCCAGCAGAAGGCGGCCGGCCGCACCGACGCCGCGATCAAGGCGGACCTGGCCAAGTTCGACCAGTGGGACCGCTACGACTTCGACGGCGACGGCAACTTCAACGAGCCCGACGGCTACATCGACCACTTCCAGATCGTGCACGCCGGTGAGGACGAGTCCGCCGGTGGCGGCGCTCAGGGCACCGACGCGATCTGGGCCCACCGCTGGTACGCGTTCGGCACCGACGCGGGCGCCACGGGTCCCACGGGCAACAAGCTCGGCGGCACCCAGATCGGCGACAGCGGCATCTGGGTCGGCGACTACACCATCCAGCCGGAGAACGGCGGACTCGGCGTCTTCGCCCACGAGTACGGCCACGACCTCGGTCTGCCGGACCACTACGACACCAGCGGCGGCGGCGACAACTCCACCGGCTTCTGGACCCTGATGTCGTCCGGTTCCTGGCTCGGCACCGGCAAGAACGCCATCGGCGACCTGCCCGGTGACTTCAGCGCCTGGGACAAGATGCAGCTCGGCTGGCTCAACTACGACACGGCGAAGGCCGGCAAGCAGTCCACGCACAAGCTGGGCGTCGCCGAGTACAACACCTGGGACAAGCAGGCGCTCGTCGTCACGCTGCCCGAGAAGGCCGTCAAGACCGAGGTCGTCGCCCCGGCCCAGGGCGCCACGCAGTGGTGGAGCGGCAGCGGTGACAACCTCAAGAACACGCTGACCCGTTCGGTCGACCTGACCGGCAAGTCGAAGGCCACCCTGGACCTCGACGGCTGGTGGGACATCGAGAACGGCTACGACTACCTCTACACCGAGGTGTCCACCGACGGCGGCGCCAACTGGACCGTCCTGGACGGCACGGCGAACGGCGCGGCCATCGGCAAGGACGCCAGCGGCAAGACCGCCCTCACCGGCACGGCGAGCGCGTACCAGAAGCTGTCGTACCCGCTCGACGCCTACGCGGGCAAGAAGATCGACGTCCGCTTCCGCTACGCCACCGACGGCGGTGTCTCGCAGAAGGGCTTCGCGGCCGACGAGATCTCCGTGACCGCCGACGGCGCCGCCCTCTTCTCCGACAACGTGGAGAGCGCGGACGCCGCGTGGACCGCCACCGGCTTCTCCCGCATCGGCGCGTCGTTCACCAAGGACTACGCGCAGTACTACATCGCCGAGAACCGCCAGTACGTCTCGTACGACAAGACCCTCAAGGTCGGCCCGTACAACTTCGGCTTCTCGACGACCCGTCCGGACTGGGTCGAGCACTACCCGTACCAGAACGGTCTGCTCATCTGGAAGTGGGACACCTCCCAGGCGGACAACAACACCAGCGTCCACCCGGGCGTCGGTCTGGTCCTGCCGATCGACTCGCACCCGACCGCGCTGAAGTGGGCCGACGGCACCGCGATGAGCAGCCGCCTCCAGTCGTACGACTCGACCTTCAGCCGCTACCGCACGGACGGCATCACGCTGCACCACGCGGACGTGGCGACCAAGATCCGCTCGTCGAAGGGTGTGTCGGTCTTCAACGACCACACCAGCACCTACTACGACAAGGCCACCCCGACCGCCGGTGTCCAGGTCACTGACACCAACACCAAGATCAAGATCGTCAAGGAAGCCAAGGACGGCTCCACGATCTCGCTCCAGGTCGGCCCCGCAGTGAAGTAGTCAGCGTTTCCGCAGGTCAGAAAGTGATCGGCCGCAACCCCCTGGCGGGTTGCGGCCGATCGTGTTTAGGTGCGTCCTGTGGATTTCTTATTGACACCGGTGCACACGGGGGTGTGACTGCATGGCCGCAGGAGGTTTCTGCAAGCTGCCTAACGGCAGCGTGGTGGTGGCGCTGAACCTGCCCACCACGCCCGGGGAGGGCACGGACTGCGTCCGCGTACTCGTGCTCGCCCAGAACCGCGCCCGAGCCCTGACCAGGCTCCGCAACCTCGGAATGCGCGCGGTCTACCTGCGCGGCAACTCGGCCCCGCCGTCCCCGGACGAGATCACCGCCGTCCTGCACCACCCGGACGGCCTCATATGGCGTACGGCCCCCGACACGGCCCGTGACAACGGTGTCGGCGGCCCCGAGCTGCCCCAGGAGCTGTGGCACCCGTTCCGGGCCCTGCTGCGCCGCCCCACGGCTCCTCAGGGGCTGTGAGGGCAGGAGAGCCCTAAACGACGGGCTTGCCGGTCAGCTCCACGCCCGCGCCCCGCAGCTCCTCCAGCGCGCGCTCGGTGGTCTCCTCGGCGACTCCGGCCGTGAGGTCGAGCAGCACCTGGGTGCGGAAGCCCTGCGCGGCCGCGTCCAGGGCCGTCGCCCGTACGCAGTGGTCCGTGGCGATCCCCACCACGTCGACCTCGTCGATCGCGCGGGCGCGCAGCCAGTCGCCCAGCGGGACGCCGTTCTCGTCGACGCCCTCGAAGCCGCTGTACGCCGCCGCGTAGGCGCCCTTGTCGAAGACGGCGTCGATCCCGCCGGAGGCGACGGCGGGCGCGAAGTTCGGGTGGAAGCCCACGCCCTCGGTGCCGGCCACGCAGTGCGCGGGCCAGGAGTGGACGAAGTCCGGGTTGTCGGCGAAGTGGCCGCCGGGGGCGATGTGGTGGTCGCGGGTGGCCACGACATGCCGGTACCCCGCGGGCGCCTGCCCGATCAGCTCGGTGATCGCGGCGGCCACGTCGGCACCCCCCGACACCGCGAGGCTGCCGCCCTCGCAGAAGTCGTTCTGCACATCTACGACGATCAAGGCGCGGCGCATGGGCGGTGTCCTTCGGCTCGGCGGCGGGTCGGTCGGTGGTGGGGTGCGGGCCCGGCCTTCGAACTACCGAGCTTAGAGACTTCGTGTGCGGGACGGGAGAGTGCGCGGGCCCCCGGCGCGGGGCGAGGACGCTGCCGTTGCATTCCCGCTCACCGGGTGTTCATGCGCCCGGGCACCCCGCACCGGACCGCCTCGGACGTACTTCGGCCGGAGTCTCAGACGTACTCCGTCGGAATCACGGACTCTCCGCGCGAGAGCTGGGTCGCCGACAGCGGCAGGTTCGCGCGGGCGGCCGCATGCCGGTCGCGTACGGCGTCGAGCGGCTCGCGGGCCACGACCCGGCCGCCCTTGACCAGCTCGACCAGGAGCTGCCGGTCGGCCAGCTCGCCGGGGACCGCGCCGGTGCCGATCACCTCGGCCTCGGCGACCCCGTACTCGTCCAGGCGCCGCGCCGCCCACTTGCGGCCGCCGATGGACGTCTTGCCGCCGCTCGACTTCTTCGCGACCGCCACCAGCGGAGCCTTCAGGTCCGCCGACTCGGCGCGCGCGACCAGCTTGTAGACCATCGAGCACGTGGGATGGCCGGACCCCGTCACCAGCTGGGTGCCGACGCCGTACGCGTCCACGGGTGCCGCCGCCAGCGAGGCGATCGCGTACTCGTCCAGATCCGAGGTCACCACGATCTTCGTCTCCGTCGCGCCCAGCTCGTCCAGCTGCTGCCGCACCCGGTGCGCGACCAGGAGCAGGTCCCCGGAGTCGATGCGCACGGCCCCGAGGTCGGTCCCGGCGACCTCGACGGCCATCCGGACGGCCTCCGTGACGTCGTAGGTGTCCACGAGGAGCGTGGTGCCCCGGCCCAGCGAGTTCACCTGGGCGCGGAAGGCGTCGCGCTCGTGGTCGTGCAGGAGGGTGAAGGCGTGCGCGGAGGTGCCCACGGTCGGGATGTCGTAGCGGAATCCGGCCGCGAGATCGGAGGTGGTGGCGAAGCCGCCCACGTAGGCGGCGCGCGCGGCGGCCACCGCGGCCAGCTCGTGCGTGCGCCGGGCGCCCATCTCGATCAGCGGCCGGTCCCCGGCGGCGGACGCCATCCGGGAGGCGGCGGCCGCGATCGCCGAGTCGTGGTTGAGGATGGAGAGGATCACCGTCTCCAGGAGTACGCACTCCGCGAAGGAGCCCTCGACCCGCAGGATCGGCGAGCCCGGGAAGTAGACCTCGCCCTCGGGATAGCCCCAGATGTCCCCGCCGAAGCGGTACGAGGCGAGCCATTCGAGGGTTTCCTCGTTCACGATCCCGCGCTCGTGCAGAAAGCCCAGGACGCCCGCGTCGAAGCGGAAGTTCTCCACGGCGTCCAGGACGCGGCCGGTCCCGGCCACCACTCCGTAGCGGCGCCCCTCCGGCAGCCGCCGGGTGAAGACCTCGAAGACGGAGCGCCGCTCGGCGGTCCCGGCCGCGAGGGCGGCCTGCAGCATCGTCAGCTCGTACTGGTCCGTGAAGAGCGCCGTCGAGGGAACGTCCACCGGCAGCCCAAGGTCCGCTGTGTTCATGGGAGGCGATGCTACCCCCATCTCGTCACTCTGACGATTTAGGGGGTCGCTTTTGTGGGGCCCGTTTGGCCGGGCACCCCCTTCTGGTGGCAGCATGGGCCGTGTGACGGCTCCCGCTCCCCTAGAGACCGAAAAGACCGAGTCGGCGGAAGAGGTCTTCGCCGTACCCGAGCCCGATGTCCCGTGGGTGACGATCGTCCACAACGACCCGGTCAACCTCATGAGCTACGTGACCTATGTCTTCCAGGCGTACTTCGGTTACTCCAAGGACAAGGCCACCAAGCTCATGCTCGACGTCCACCACAAGGGCCGGGCCGTCGTCTCCAGCGGAACCCGCGAGGAGATGGAACGCGACGTGCAGGCCATGCACGGCTACGGTCTGTGGGCCACCCTCCAGCAGGACCGCAAGTGACCTCAGCGACCCCCACACACCGACCGTTGGTCTCAGTGACCTCACGTACCGAGTGGACCGGAAGTAGCGACGCAACCTGATGCCAGGACACTTCGAACCGATCCCCGGCGGCGGCGCGGCCGTCGCGCTCGACGAGGTCGAGATCTCGATCATCCGCTCCCTCGCCGTACAGCTGCTGGAGCTCATCGGACCGGGCCCCGCCGAGGACGCCCCCGACGACCCGCTCGCCGAGCTGTTCGCGGAGGGCCCGAGCGAGCCGCCCTCCGACCCGGTGCTGATGCGCCTCTTCCCGGACGCCTACAGCGGCCCGGACGTAGAGGCACGCTCTCCCGAACAGGCCGAGGAGCAGCGCGCGCACTCCGCAGAGTTCCGCCGCTTCACCGAGAACGACCTGCGGGCCGGCAAGCGCGAGAACGCCCTCGTGGTGATCCGCTGCCTGGACGCGCTCAGCACGGCAGGCGAGGGCAGCGCCGTCCTCAAGCTGTCCGCCGAGGAGTGCGGGCAGTGGCTGCGCACCCTCAACGACCTGCGCCTGGCGATCGGCTCCCGCCTCGACATCGAGGACGAGGAGGACACCGACCTCCTCTACCGGCTGCCCGACGAGGACCCGCGCAAGCCGATGGTGATGGCCTATCTGTGGCTGGGCGGACTCCAGGAGACGCTGGTCAGTGCCCTGATGCCGTAGTCGGGCCGCCGGCCCATTCCGTTCGCTCAGCGGACGCTCAGATCCGGATAACGATAAAGTCACTATGACCGCGCCCTTTGGGGCGCGGTTTGTTTTTTGTCCGGTTCTCCCTGTGGTGTGCGCCACGAACCGGACCGCCGAGCCATGTTGCGGCCGTGATAAATCTTCACGACCGCCCGACAGGACACCACCCACGTCCGGTCGGGTGCGCCACCGAGCCGGCGACCGCCGGCCAGGCACGAGCGGGTCGCAGAACCCGCTCAGCTCCATCACATCCGGGGGGATCGGAACCCGATCCGAAGCCATGGGACTGGCTCGGTTCGGCATGGAGGAAGGCGCACCAATATGACCTCGTCGCAGGTCGGTAAGCAGCAAGAAGAGCAGAGCCGCAATGGAGTCGTGGGCGGCGACACCCCCGAAGAGGGGTACGAGCGAGGGCTCGGCAGCCGCCAGGTACAGATGATCGCGATCGGCGGCGCCATCGGCGTCGGCCTGTTCCTCAACGCCGGGGCGAACATCGCCAAGGCGGGCCCCAGCCTCATCCTCATGTACGCCATCGCCGGCGTGATCATCTTCTTCATCATGCGGGCGCTCGGCGAACTGCTCCTCTACCGCCCGGTCTCGGGCTCGTTCGCGGAGTACTCCCGCGAGTTCCTCGGCCCGTTCTTCGGCTACTTCACGGCCTGGACGTACTGGCTCATGTGGGTGGTCACCGGCATGGCGGAACTGACCGCCGCCGCGATCTACGTCCACTACTGGTTCCCGTCGATCCCGCAATGGGTGTCGGCGCTGGTCTTCCTGGTCGTCCTCTTCGTGGCCAACCTGATCTCGGTGAAGGTGTTCGGCGAGATCGAGTTCTGGGCCTCGATGATCAAGGTCACCGCCCTCATAGGCATGATCGTGATCGGCCTGGGCGTGCTCACCTTCGGCTTCAGCTCCGCCGGTGACACCGCGGCCGTCTCCAACCTCTGGCAGTTCGACGGCTTCTTCCCCAAGGGCATCGGCTCTTCCCTGATGACCCTGCAGGGCGTCATGTTCGCCTACCTCGCCGTCGAGCTGGTCGGCGTGACGGCAGGCGAGTCCGAGAACCCGGAGAAGACGCTCCCCAAGGCGATCAACACCCTGCCCTGGCGCATCGCCCTCTTCTACGTCGGCGCCCTCACCGTCATCCTCTGCGTCGTGAAGTGGACCGAGTTCGCCCCCGGCGTGAGCCCCTTCGTGAAGGCGTTCGCGATGATCGGCATCCCGGCAGGCGCGGGCATCGTCAACTTCGTGGTGCTGACGGCCGCCCTCTCCTCCTGCAACTCGGGCATGTACTCGACGGGCCGCATGCTGCGCAACCTCGCGGACAACGGCGAGGCGCCCCGCGCCTTCAACAAGCTCTCGGCCTCCAAGACCCCCGCGCTCGGCATCACCGTCTCCGTCGCCTTCATGGGCATCGGAGTGGTCCTGAACTACGTCGTCCCGGAGAAGGCCTTCGGCTACGTCACCTCGGTGGCCACCGCGGCCGGCATCTGGACCTGGCTGATGATCCTGGTCAGTCACGTCCTCTACCGCCGGGCCGTGGACGCGGGCCGCCTGCCCGCCTCCTCCTTCCCGGCGCCGGGCGGCGCGAAGTGCAGCTATGTCGCCATCGCCTTCCTCCTCTTCGTCACGGGCCTGATCGCGTACGACGCCGACTCCCGCGTCTGCCTGTACGTGATGGCCGTCTGGTCCGCGGCGCTCGGCATCGGCTGGGCGATCCTGAAGGCCCGCAACCCCCAGGTCGCGGAGCGCCGCGAGCCGGCGTACGAGCAGGTCTGAGGCCTCCAAGCTCAGCATGTGGGCCGCCGCGTACCACCCTTCGGTACGCGGCGTCCCACCCGTCGCCCACCACCACCCTGCCTGACGCGCTGCGCGCGGCCCCTTTTGATGCCCGCATATCCTGAGCCCCATGCTGACCATCACCCAGGCCCTGTACGACCAGATCGTCGCGCACGCGCGCCAGGACCACCCCGACGAGGCCTGCGGCGTGGTCGCGGGCCCGGTGGGGGAGGGCCGCCCCGAGCGCTTCGTCCCGATGCTGAACGCCGCCCGCTCACCGACGTTCTACGAGTTCGACTCGCAGGACCTCCTCAAGCTCTACCGCGAGATGGACGACCGCGACGAGGAGCCGGTGATCATCTACCACTCCCACACGGCCACCGAGGCCCACCCCTCCCGCACCGACATCACCTACGCGAACGAGCCCGGCGCCCACTACGTGCTCGTCTCGACCGCGGACACCGACGACGCCGGCCCCTTCCAGTTCCGGTCCTTCCGGATCGTCGAGGGAGAGGTCACGGAGGAGGAGGTCAAGGTCGTGGAGACGTACTGATCTCACGTCCTGGTCGAAATATGTCCGGAGTGTGGGATCACACTCCGGGATCCGGACCGGGAATCGATACGATGAGCCCATGGTTTTCCACGACGTGAGCGACAAGACGCCGGGCGCACTGCTCGTGGCGCGGCTGCACGTCGACCTGTGCAGGCTCGCCAGCGCCATCTGTTGACGCCGGACCCTGCCGCCGTCCGGCCGTGAGCCGCGGCGCCTCACCACGCATCACCGCTGTTCTGCGCTGCCGCGCGCCTACCGACCGATCACTCCCGACAGGAGCCCTGAGCCATGGCCATCGAGGTCCGCATCCCCACCATCCTCCGCACCTACACCGACGGACAGAAGGCCGTCGAGGGCGGCGGGGAGACCCTCGCCGCGCTCTTCGCCGACCTGGAGACCCGCCACCCGGGCGTCCAGGCCCGCATCGTGGACGGCGGCGAGCTGCGCCGCTTCGTCAACGTCTACCTCAACGACGAGGACGTCCGCTTCCTCGACGGCATCAACACCAAGCTCACCGACGGCGACAACGTGACGATCCTGCCGGCCGTCGCCGGCGGCATGGTCTGATCGGCCGCTGATCCCCCATGCGCTACGACTCCCCGCTGGCCGCGGTGGGCAACACCCCTCTGGTGCGCCTGCCGCGGCTCTCGCCGTCCGACGACGTCCGGATCTGGGCGAAGCTTGAGGACCGCAACCCGACCGGCTCGGTCAAGGACCGCCCGGCCCTGCACATGATCGAGCAGGCGGAGAAGGACGGCCGCCTGACGCCGGGCTGCACGATCCTGGAGCCGACGAGCGGCAACACCGGCATCTCCCTCGCCATGGCGGCCAAGCTCAAGGGCTACCGCATGGTGTGCGTGATGCCCGAGAACACCTCGCAGGAACGCCGGGAGCTGCTCGGCATGTGGGGCGCCGAGATCATCCCCAGCCCCGCGGCGGGCGGCTCCAACACCGCCGTCCGCGTGGCCAAGGAGCTCGCCGCGGAGCATCCGGACTGGGTGATGCTCTACCAGTACGGAAACCCGGACAACGCGGGCGCCCACTACGCGACGACGGGCCCGGAGATCCTGGCGGACCTCCCCTCGGTCACGCACTTCGTGGCGGGCCTCGGCACCACCGGCACCCTGATGGGCGTCGGCCGCTTCCTGCGCGAGCAGAAGCCGGACGTGAAGATCGTCGCCGCCGAGCCGCGCTACGACGACCTGGTCTACGGCCTGCGCAACCTCGACGAGGGCTTCGTGCCGGAGCTGTACGACGCCTCGGTCCTGACCACCCGCTTCTCCGTGGGCTCCGCCGACGCGGTCACCCGCACCCGCGAACTCCTCCAGCAGGAGGGCATCTTCGCGGGCGTCTCCACCGGAGCGGCCCTGCACGCCGCGATCGGCGTCGGCAGGAAGGCCGTCAACGCGGGGGAGACGGCCGACATCGTCTTCGTCGTGGCCGACGGCGGCTGGAAGTACCTGTCGACGGGCGTCTACACGGCGGCGACGACGGAGGAAGCGATCGAGACGCTGCAGGGTCAGCTCTGGGCGTAGGCCCCGGAGCCGGGGTCTGGGGGTTGTGCCCCAGGCCCCGGGAAACCCCGAGCGACTTACGGCGTGCACACCTTCGTCAGCTCGCCCGCCGCGTCCGTCACCGGACTGATGTCGGGCGTCGAATCGCCGTTCTTGACGGCCGTACGGACGTTGCCGACGGCCTTGCTCAGGTCGTCGACCGCCTTGTTCACATCGGTGTTGTCGGTCTTGTCGCCCAGCTTGTCGAGGCTCTTCTCGATGGAGTTGAGGGACTCGTCGGTCTGCGTCGGGTCGTTCGCCGCGTTCTCCACCGCCTGCTGGAGATCGGTGACGCTGTCGGCGATGGAGTCGGCGGTCTGGACACAGTCCAGAGCCTTGTCGACGGCATCGCAGCCGACGACCGCCGGTACGGCGACAAGTGCGGCGACGACGGCGAATGCCGCGGTGCGGCGACGGTGGCGCGAGGCCATGGAACAGTCCTCCCCGTGGACATGCGAAACACTGTGGTCAACGGACGCACGGCTGGACCGTACGCCCGTACCCATAAGAACGCGAAGACTTATCCCGCGGTTGCCTCAAGAGCCGCCCGCTGAATGGCCGCGAGCTCGTCGCAGCCCGAAACGGCAAGATCCAGCAGGGAGTTGAGCTCCTTGCGGTCGAACGGCTCGGCCTCCGCGGTGCCTTGGACCTCGACGAACCGCCCGTCGCCCGTGCAGACGACGTTCATGTCGGTGTCGGCCCGCACATCCTCCTCGTAGCAGAGGTCCAGCAGCGGAACCCCGCCCACGATGCCGACGGAGACGGCGGAGACCGTGCCCGTCAGCGGCTGCCGGCCGGCCTTGACCAGCTTCTTGCCCTGCGCCCAGGCGACGGCGTCGGCGAGGGCGACATAGGCGCCGGTGATCGCGGCGGTACGGGTGCCGCCGTCGGCCTGAAGGACGTCGCAGTCGAGGACGATCGTGTTCTCGCCCAGCGCCTTGTAGTCGATGACCGCGCGAAGCGAACGGCCGATCAGGCGGCTGATCTCGTGCGTACGGCCGCCGATCTTGCCGCGTACGGACTCACGGTCGCCGCGCGTGTTCGTGGCGCGCGGCAGCATCGAGTACTCCGCGGTGACCCAGCCCTCGCCGCTGCCCTTGCGCCAGCGCGGGACGCCCTCGGTGACGGAGGCGGTGCAGAAGACCTTCGTGTCACCGAAGGAGACGAGGACGGAGCCCTCGGCGTGCTTGCTCCAGCCACGCTGGATGGTGATGGGGCGGAGCTGTTCGGGGGTGCGGCCGTCGATTCGAGACATGGCGCTGAGCCTAGCCGCACATGACCGAGGGGCTGCCGCCGGTAACGGAAGCAGCCCCTCAGGGATGAGTTCAGCCGTGTGTCCGGCCGCGAAGCGACCTCACATCATGTCTTCGATGTCCGCCGCGATCGGGTCGGCGTCCGTGCCGATGACGACCTGGATCGCCGTGCCCATCTTGACGACGCCGTGCGCACCCGCGGCCTTCAGGGCGGCCTCGTCGACCTTGCTCGCGTCGATGACCTCGGTGCGGAGGCGGGTGATGCAGCCCTCGACCTCTTCGATGTTCTCGATCCCGCCGAGTCCGGCAACGATCTTCTCAGCCTTGGTGGCCATGTCTTACTCCCTGATCCGAACCGCTTTGTCGCAGTAACCCACAGTTGGCCCATCTTCGCGAGCGGTCATGTCGTACGTACCGAATGATGGCGTTCACGACAGCGCGACCGTCCGTCAACTGGTCTACACCACCCGGCGGACGGTCGCCAAACCCGGTCCCGTCCGGAGGACGCCGATGAGTGCCGACAGCGCCGCCGAACCCGCACCCCCACCCGCGCGCACCCACTGGAACAACCTCTTCCAGGGTCTGCAGAAGATGGGCCGCAGCCTTCAACTGCCCATCGCCGTCCTGCCCGCGGCCGGCATCCTCAACCGGCTCGGCCAGCCGGACGTGTTCGGTGACGACGGACTCGGCTGGACCGATGTCTCCAAGGTGATGAAGGGCGCGGGCGGCGCCCTCCTCGACGGCTCGCTCGGACTCCCGCTGCTGTTCTGCATCGGCGTCTCCATCGGCATGGCGAAGAAGGCCGACGGCTCCACCGCGCTCGCGGCGGTCGCGGGCTTCCTCGTCTACTACAACGTGCTGCACCAGTTCCCGGTGGACTGCGGGAAGGGTATGACGTCGATCGAGGGCGTCGGGTGCCAGGCCGCCGACCACTCGGTAACGGGGTTCTCGTACCAGAACCCGGGCGTCTTCGGCGGCATCATCATGGGACTGCTGGCGGCGTACTTCTGGCAGCGCTACCACCGCACCAAGCTCGTCGACTGGCTCGGCTTCTTCAACGGCCGCCGCCTCGTCCCCATCATGATGTCCTTCATCGCCATCGCGTTCGCCGCGCTGTGCCTGTGGATCTGGCCGCCGATCGGCGACGGCCTGGAGAACTTCAGCGACTGGCTGGTCGACCTCGGCGCCTGGGGCGCGGGCGTCTTCGGCGTCGCCAACCGCGCGCTGCTCGTGATCGGCCTGCACCAGTTCCTGAACGTGCCCATCTGGTTCCAGTTCGGCACCTTCAACCCGCCGGGCGGCGGGCAGCCCGTGCACGGTGACATCAACATGTTCCTGGCGGGCGACCCGAACGCGGGCCAGTTCACCTCGGGCTTCTTCCCCATCATGATGTTCGCCCTGCCGGCCGCCTGCCTCGCGATGACGCACTGCGCAAAACCCCATCGCCGCAAGGAAATCGGCGGCATGATGCTCTCCGTCGCGCTGACGTCGTTCGTCACCGGCATCACCGAACCGATCGAGTACTCCTTCGTGTTCATCGCGCCGCTCCTCTACGCGGTCCACGCGATCCTCACGGGTGTGTCCATGGCGGTGACCTGGGGCCTCGGTGTGCACGACGGCTTCAGCTTCTCGGCCGGCCTCATCGACTACGTCATCAACTGGAACCTGGCCACCAGACCCTGGGCCATCATCCCCATCGGCCTCTGCTTCGCCGCCGTCTACTACGTGATCTTCCGCTTCGCGATCACGAAGTTCGACCTGAAGACCCCGGGACGCGAGCCGGAGGAAGAGGTCGAGGACATCACCAAGGCGTAGCAGCAGTCGTACGGCATCTCTGTGACGGGCCCCCCGGACCTACTGGTCCGGGGGGCCTTCGGCGTGAATGGATCCGAATCTTCCGGTATGGCCCAGGCCACAAAAATCGCGGGTTCCTTATCCAGCCTTCACCGTGCTACAACAGGTCTACACCACTCAGTGGTGTAGACCACGCGGCGCCGACCGCGTTCCATCGGAGACGCCGCCGTCCCCCTCTTTCCCTGTCCCCAGGCGGCGTTTTGCCCTCCCCCAGCCTGCGGCCGGGGGGACCCCCAGGAGGAAGTTGTGTCCACAGCCACCGCCGCGCCCGCGGCCGGAAAGAAGAAGGGCTCCGGCGCGATGGCTGTCCTGCAGCGCATCGGCCGCAGCCTGATGCTGCCGGTCGCCGTCCTGCCCGCAGCCGCGCTCCTGGTACGCCTCGGCAACACCGACATGCTCGGGCGCCCGTCCTTCCCGACGTTCCTCACCAAGATCGCCGGCTTCATGGCCGCGGGCGGCAACGCGATCCTCGACAACATGGCACTGCTGTTCGCCGTCGGCATCGCGATCGGCTTCGCGAAGAAGTCGGACGGCTCGACCGCCCTCGCCGCCGTCGTCGGCTACCTGGTCTTCAAGAACGTCCTCAGCACGTTCACCGACAAGAACCTGCCCAAGGTCGCCACCGCCGTCGACGGCAAGGTGGTCATGGTGGACGCGCCCGTGGACGCCAAGGTCCTCGGCGGCGTGGTGATGGGCATCGTCGTCGCCCTGCTCTACCAGAAGTTCTACCGGACCAAGCTGCCCGACTGGGCAGGCTTCTTCGGCGGCCGCCGCCTCGTCCCCATCCTCTCCGCCTTCGCGGGCCTGCTCATCGGCATCGTCTTCGGCTACATCTGGCCGGTCCTCGGCACGGGTCTGCACAACTTCGGCGAATGGCTGGTCGGTTCGGGCGCCGTCGGCGCAGGAATCTTCGGCGTCGCCAACCGCGCCCTGATACCCATCGGCATGCACCACCTGCTGAACTCCTTCCCCTGGTTCCAGGCGGGCGACTACCACGGCAAGAGCGGCGACATCGCCCGCTTCCTCGCCCACGACCCGAGCGCCGGACAGTTCATGACCGGCTTCTTCCCGATCATGATGTTCGGCCTCCCGGCCGCGTGCCTGGCGATCGTCCACTGCGCCCGACCCGAGCGCCGCAAGGTCGTCGGCGGCATGATGTTCTCGATCGCCCTGACCTCCTTCGTCACCGGCGTCACCGAGCCCATCGAATTCACCTTCATGTTCATCGCGCCGGTCCTCTACGCGATCCACGCAGTCCTCACCGGCGTCTCCCTGGCGCTGACCTGGGCACTCGGCATGAAGGACGGCTTCGGCTTCTCCGCCGGCGCGGTCGACTTCGGCCTCAACCTCGGCATCGCGACGAACCCCTGGGGCCTTGTCCTGGTCGGCCTCTGCTTCGCAGTGGTCTACTACGCGGTCTTCCGCTTCGCGATCACCAGGTTCAACCTGCCGACGCCGGGCCGCGAGTCCGACGAGGAACTGGCCGAACTGCAGAAGGCAGAGGCCAAGTAACCCCGCCGCACACCAGGCGAAGGCCCCCGGAACCCATCGGTTCCGGGGGCCTTCCCCTTGCGCACCCGCGCTCAGATCTCGTACGACACCCGAGGCGCCGCCAGCTCCACCGGACCGTCGTACGCGGTCCGGGCGTCCGCCAGGTTGATCCGGGGGTCCGTCCACGGCGGGATATGCGTCAGCACCAGCCTGCGCGCCCCGGCACGGGTCGCGGTCTCGCCCGCCTCACGGCCGTTGAGATGCAGATCCGGAATGTTCTCCTTGCCATGCGTGAACGCCGCCTCGCACAGGAACAGATCGGTGTCGCGGGCGAGTTTGTCCAGGGACTCGCTCACGCCCGTGTCACCGGAGTACGTCAGCGAGCGGCCGCCGTGCTCCACCCGGATGCCGTACGCCTCCACAGGATGGCGCACCTTCTCCGTGTGCACGGTGAACGGACCGATCTCGAACGTGCCCGGCTTGACCGTGTGGAAGTCGAAGACCTCACTCATCGAGGAGGCGGACGGCGTATCGGCGTAGGCCGTGGTGAGACGCTGCTCCGTGCCCTCGGGCCCGTACACCGGGATCGGGTCGCAGCGGCCGCCGTCATGGCGGTAGTAGCGCGCGACGAAGTACGCGCACATGTCGATGCAGTGGTCGGCGTGCAGATGGCTGAGGAAGATCGCGTCGAGGTCGTAGAGACCGCAGTGGCGCTGCAGCTCGCCAAGGGCACCATTGCCCATGTCGAGAAGCAGCCGGAAGCCGTCGGCCTCGACGAGGTAGCTCGAGCAGGCCGATTCCGCGGACGGGAACGACCCCGAGCAGCCGACGACGGTGAGCTTCATAAAGCTGGAACCTCCGCGCTGGCAGGAAGTGCACAGAGCAGATGCGGTGACCGGAAACCCGGCGCATGTACTCGGAGCAGATGTGGGAACGGGGGTCGTGCGGTCCGTCGAGCGTAAGGCGCAAAAGGGCCGGTCGCTCCTCCGCCAGGGGCTGTTGTGGGCGAACTCACCTGAGCTGTCACCGGTTCGGATGGATCGAACGAACACAGGCACGCATGGGCTTCTCCGAGAGGAGAAGCGGAAGGGGAGCGGACGGGGAGCGGACCCGGGTACCCGCCGGTACCTTCTTCGTATGGACACGTCCTGGTGGCTCGCACTCGCGGCCGTCGTGCTGCTCGCGCTCGTGGCGACGCTCATCGACGGCTGGGGGCGACGCGGGCGCAGACCGTCCGGTCGTACGCGCCCGCCGGGCGGACCCCGACAGCGCGCGGCCAGCCCGCAGCCCGCCGAGATCTGGTGGGCGAACGTCCCTTACGAGGACGGACCCGGCGCCAAGGACCGCCCCTGCCTTGTCCTGACCGTCCGCGGCGACCACGTGACCGTCGCGAAGATCACCAGCAAGTACCACGACGAACGCGCCGGAGTGATCCCGCTGCCCCCCGGCGCCGTCGGCGACGCCCAGGGCCGAGCCAGCTTCCTGGAGACGGACGAACTGCGCGACGTGCCCCGCTGGGACTTCCGCCGCCGCGTCGGCGTCGTCGACCCGGTCCTGTGGGACCAGATCCGCTACCTGGCGGGATAGCGCGGGCGCCGTACAGGATCCCGTACCGCGGTCGGGATACTGGGCCCATGACCCGCCTGATCCTCGCCACCCGCAACGCCGGAAAGATCACCGAGCTCCACGCGATCCTCGCCGACGCCGGCCTCCCGCACGACCTCGTCGGCGCCGACGCCTACCCCGACATCCCCGACGTCAAGGAAACCGGCGTCACCTTCGCCGAGAACGCCCTGCTGAAGGCTCACGCCCTCGCCCAGGCCACCGGCCTGCCCGCCGTCGCCGACGACTCCGGCCTCTGCGTCGACGTCCTGAACGGCGCACCCGGCATCTTCTCCGCCCGCTGGGCAGGCCGCCACGGCGACGACAAGGCCAACCTGGACCTGCTCCTCGCCCAGCTCGGCGACATCGCCGACACCCACCGCGGCGCCCACTTCGCCTGCGCGGCGGCACTCGCCCTCCCGGACGGCACGGAGCGCGTGGTCGAGGGCCAACTCCGCGGCACCCTGCGCCACGCCCCCGTCGGCACGAACGGCTTCGGCTACGACCCGATCCTCCAGCCGGAGGGCGACACCCGAACCTGCGCGGAACTGACCCCGGCCGAGAAGAACGCGATCAGCCACCGGGGCAAGGCGTTTCGGGCTCTGGTGCCGGTGGTTCGGGAGCTGTTGGGCTGACTCAACAGGCAGGCCCGACACCTTTGAATCAAAGGTGTCGGGCCTCTTTACTCTGTGGGCCCGGTGGGACTCGAACCCACGACACACCGGACCTAAACCGGCGCCCTCTTGGCCAGCTGGGGTACGGGCCCAGGTCGCTTACTGTACTGTGCTGGGCTCGGAAGCCGTGCAGGGATGTCCCGGCGGCTGCGGTTCGAGAAAGAACTCGTCTGGCTGTGGCACGACGGGCACAGATACCTCAGATTTTCCCGGCGGTTGTCCAGTCGGTCGCCGTTGACGTGATCAATCTCCAGTACAAGTCGTCTGCCCTGCCATGTGTCTCCGACGCCGCACTCGTCACAGACGTGCGGTGCACCAAGGTCATCAAGGGCTCGCCTGAGCAGGATCGTCTTGGTACGGGGACAGCCGGGTGCGAGTCGCACCAGGATCTCGGCTGCTGGTTTGCGGTGTGGGGAGCGGGCACCGCGAAAGTGTCCTTGCCCCGTGAAGTGGGTGGTCGACAGGCCGTGGGCTTCAATGCTGCGCTTCACCAGCGCCCGGCCTGAACCGCTGTCGCTCAGGCCAAGACCAGCGAGGACTCCTGCCATGCTCGTGGCGGCCTCGACCCTCGGCGCCAGTTCGTCACGGGACAGAATGCCTGGGCCATATCTTCGCCCACCGGTGAAATGCGCCGTGTCGATCCCGAACTTGTCCAGCTTCATTCTGATGTGGCCGTACGGGCTGTCGCGCGGAGGGAACCCCATGTACTCCAGCATTTCCCTGATGCTGTGTGAGCGGGCGGCGGCCTCTCTCAGAACCTCCTCCGGATAGCTACGCCGTTCGCGCTCGGGCAGGGGCTCGTCGCGGAAGTGGGAGGTGTCGATGCCGTAGTGCTGCAACCTCTTGCTGAGATAGCGGCGAGGGCCACTACCCATCGGCGCTCCCAGCATGCGCATCAGCTCGGCAACGCTGGTGGCCTTGGCGGCAGCCCGAGTCAGCAGGTCGTGTGTGTACTTCGGCCTGCTCAAGCGGCTGCCCTCCGCCTGCGACCCCGGTATGTGTCCGTCACCGCATGACAGTTGGGGCACAGTAGTCGAAGGTTCCCAGGACGGTTGTCCCACCACTCGCCGTTGATGTGGTCGACCTCCAGCCGGAGGGGTTTGTTGTTCCACTTGGGTCCTGTGCCGCACATGGTGCAGGCTTCCGTGACCCCGATACGGAGCAGATCACGAAGGAGTCGCCTTCCAGGGATTCTGCCGACCTCTGGTGATCCCAGGGTCAGCGGATTTCCTCGTGAGCCCTTCGGTCCTCCCTGCCGCACTACGAAGTGGGATGTGTCGATGCCCAGCGAGGCGATACGGCGGCTGATGTGCGTGTGATTGCCGCCCACCGGGCTGATGCCCAGGCGGCGAACCACCTCTTTGACACTGGATGACGCGGCCACAATCTCCCGTAGCCTCTCCTCGGTGTGGCGAACCCAACGGGTTGGAAAGTGTGAGACGTCTACTGCGGACTCCGTCATCTTCTGACGCAGATAACGTCTGCTGCCGGGTGTTGGCGTGCCCCCGCACCACCGTACGGCGTCGTCCCAGTTCGTCGTTTCGCGTGCCGCCTCTTCGAGTAACTCGCGGGTGTACCTGGCTCCCATCGGATCCCCTCCGTCCCCGGCCACACGTTCGTGACCTCGTACGGAGTAACGAACCGCTTATCGGACAGTCACGCCCGAAATGCAAACCCGAAGCGGCGAAGTGGGCCCTCCCCAGGCGCCGCGGTTGATATCCTGCATCTCGCACGCCCAGCCTTCCGGTCCCGGACCTTTGTCCGAGCGGGAGGCTTTTTTTATGTCTTCTCAGTACTCCGCGCAGCGGAACACAGAACCCGGCGACGTGGTCGTACGTCGCGCGACTCCCGATGATCGTCCGACCGTGGAACGGCTCTGGCTGCTGTTCCGCCATGATCTGTCCGAGTTCGCGGCCGGGGGGCAACTGCCCAACCCGGACGGGACGTTCCGCAGTGAGCGGCTGGAGGCGGCGTTCGCGGGTGGGGCGGACTGGGTGCCGTATCTGTTCACGAGTGGGGGGCGGCCCGTGGGGTTTGCCTTTGTGCGGGGGGTCACGGGGGCCGGGCGGGTGTTGAACAGCTTCTTCGTGGTGCGTGGGGCCCGGCGCGCGGGGATCGGATTGCGTGCCGTGCGGGACGTCGTCGCCCGGCACCCCGGGCCGTGGGAGATCGCGTTTCAGGACGCCAACGAAGGTGCGGTGCGGTTCTGGCGGCGCGTTGCCGATGAGGTCGCCGGGGGTGGTGGCTGGGTCGAGGAGCGCAGGCCGGTGCCGGGGCGACCGGACCTGCCTCCCGATGTGTGGATCTCGTTCTGAGCCCCGGGGTCAGATGCCCAGGTCCTTGATGATCTTCGCCACGTGGCCCGTCGCCCGCACGTTGTACAGGGCGCGTTCGACCTTGCCCTCCTCGTCCACGATCACCGTGGAGCGGATGACGCCCATGTACGTCTTGCCGTAGTTCTTCTTCTCGCCGTAGGCCGCGTAGGCCTCGGTGACGGTCTTCTCGGGGTCGGCGAGCAAGGTGATCCTGAGGGACTCCTTGTCGCGGAACTTGGCGAGCTTCTCCGGCTTGTCGGGGGAGATGCCGATGACGTCGTAGCCCGCGCCGGCCAGCAGCTCCAGGTTGTCCGTGAAGTCGCAGGCCTGCTTCGTGCAGCCGGGGGTGAGGGCGGCGGGGTAGAAGTAGACGATGACCTTGCGGCCCTTGTGGTCGGCGAGGGAGACCTCGTTGCCGTCGGCGTCGGGCAGGGTGAAGGCGGGGGCGGTGTCGCCGGGCTGGAGTCGCTCGCTCATCGGTACCTCACGTGGCCGGGTGGTGGGCTTGGTTACGGAACGAGCGTAGTGGGGGTGCCGAGCGGTGCGTCGCGGCCCGAGCTGACAGACTGTCGAGGGCACAGATCGGAAACACAGGACACGACCACGGAGGCTGCGCGGTGTCGGATACGTCGAGAGCGTCGGATATCAGGACTCCGGCGGAGATCGAGGCGGACATCAAGCGCCGCCGTGAGGTGCTTGCCGAGACGCTCGACGAGATCGGCGTGCGGGTGCACCCGAAGACGATCGTCGGTGACGCGAAGGCGAAGGTCGTCTCCAACATCGACCACACGCTCGGGCGGGCCTACGTCGGGGTCAACCGGATGGTCAGCGATGTGAAGGGCCAGCTCGTCACCGAGGAGGGCGCGCCGCGGCTGGAGCGGATCGTGCCCGTGGCGCTTGTAGTGGTCGGGCTGGTGGGACTGTTCGCCGTGGGTTCGCGGCGGCGCAAGGGCTGACCCGCCCGCGTACGAAACCGGTTGGAGCAGGTAGGTTCGGGGCGTGAGCGAGAAGACCACCCAGCACGACAAGTTGCCCATCCGCATGCTGCACGACCGTGTGCTGGTGCGGCAGGACGCCGCCGAGGGCGAGCGGCGTTCCGGCGGCGGCATCCTGATCCCCGCTACGGCGGCCGTCGGCCGGCGTCTGGCCTGGGCCGAGGTCGTCGCGGTCGGGCAGAACGTGCGGACGGTCGAGCCGGGTGACCGCGTGCTGTACGACCCCGAGGACCGCGCGGAGGTCGAGGTGCGCGGTACCGCGTACGTGCTGATGCGCGAGCGGGATCTGCATGCGGTGGCCGCGGACCGTTTCGAGGGGTCCGAGGATTCCACCGGGCTGTATCTGTAGCAGGGTCGGTAGCGAAGTCGTAGCGGCTTCGAAGGGGCTGGTGACGTCGTCACCACCCCCTTCGCCGTGTTTCGCCGTGTTCGGCGGGTCAGTCGCGTCTTGAGAGCGGGCGCAGGGGGCCGCCGGTCGTCGTGCCTGTCGTGCCCGTGGTGCCGTTCGTCCCCGTGCTGGTGCCGCCGCCGGTGTCCGTCGCGCCGCCCGTGTCGGTCGTACCGCCGTCGGTGGTCGTGCCGCCGGTGTCGGTCGTGCCGCCGTCGGTCGTGGTGCCGCCCGTCGTGGTCGTGCCGCCGGTCGTGCCGCCGTCGGTGGTGGTGCCGCCCGTGGTCGTCGTGCCGCCGTCGGTGGTCGTGCCGCCCGTGGTGGGGGTTCCGCCGGTGGTGGTGCCGCCGGTCGTGGGGGTTCCGCCGGTGGTGGTGCCGCCGTTGTCCTGGCCGCCGGTGCCCGGGGCGGTCGGCTCGGTCGGCGGGTACTCCGGCTCGTCCGCGCCCTCCTGGAGTTCGAGGTCGAAGTCGGTGGCCGGCTTGTTCCTGAGGGCGGTCTTGGTGAACTGCGCCCAGATCTGGGCGGGCGCGCCACCGCCGTTGATGCGTGGCAGGCCCATCGCGTTGTACAGCGACTTGTGCGCGCCGGTCTCGGGGTCCTGGCCCATGACGGCGACGACGGTGGCGAGGTCGGGGGTGTAGCCCGCGAACCAGGCGGCCTGGTCCTCCTCGGCGGTGCCGGTCTTGCCGGCGGCGGGGCGGTCGGCGGCCTGGGCGGCGGTGGCGGTGCCGGTGTCGACGACGCTCTGCAGGACCGACGTGGTGGTGTCGGCGGCCTCCCGGCTGACGGCCTGCTCGGTGTCCTGCTTGGGCAGGCTGACGTCCGCCGCGCCCTCCTTGGTGATCTTGTCGACGATCGTGTACGTGCCGTGCTTGCCGTGGTTGGCGAGCGTGGCGTACGCCTCCGTCATGTCGAGGACGCTGGCGGTGGCCGGGCCGAGCGCGATGGAGGGGGAGGCGGTGAGGTCGGGGGTGTCGGAGGGGATGCCGAGGTCCTGCGCGGTGTCCTTGACCTTGTCCGGGTCGACGTCGACGGCCATCTGGGCGTACACGGAGTTCACGGACTTGTCGGTGGCGGTGCGCACGGTGATGTTGCCGTACGAGACGCCGTCCTCGTTCTCCGGTGCGTACGAGTCGCCGCTCCAGCCCTGCACGGGGCGCTCGTTGGAGCCGTCGTAGATCGTGTTCGGGGTGATGGTGCGGCCGTCCTGGGTCTCGGACCCGTTCTGTACGGCGGAGGTGAACACAAACGGCTTGAAGGTGGAGCCGACCTGGTAGTCGCGGCGGGTGGCGTTGTTGACGTACTGCTTGGTGTAGTCGATGCCGCCGTACATCGCGAGGACCTTGCCGGTCTTCGGGTCGATGGAGACGCCGCCGGCGCGGACGTACTTGTCGACTTTGTTGTTCTTCTTGTCGAGCTTGTCCATCACCTGGTCGTTGACGGCCTCGACGAAGGCGTCCTGCTTGGACTTCTGGAGCGTGGTGGTGATGCGGTAGCCGCCGGCGCTGAGCGTGTCCTCGTCGATGATCTTGTTCTCGAAGAGGTAGTCGTTGACGGCCTTCACGAGGTAGCCGCGCTGCCCGGACATGCCCGCCGAGCCCTTGGCCTCCTTGGGCATGGGGAACTTGACGTTGGCCCGGTCGGCCTCGCTCAGCCACTTCTTCTTGACCATGCCGTCGAGGACGTAGTTCCAGCGGGCGAGGGCCGCGGACTTGTTCTCGGGGTGCGCGATCACGTCGTACTCGCTGGGCGCGTTGAGCAGCGCGGCGAGGTAGGCGCCCTGGCCGACCGACAGGTCCTGGGCGTCGACGCCGTAGTACGCCTGCGCGGCGGCCTGGATGCCGTACGCGTTGCGGCCGTAGTAGCTGGTGTTGAGGTAGCCCTCGAGGATGTCGTTCTTGCTCTTCTGCCGGTCGAGCTTGATGGAGATGAAGAACTCCTTCACCTTCCGTGTCGCGGTCTGCTCCTGGCCCAGGTAGTAGTTCTTCACGTACTGCTGGGTGATCGTGGAGCCGGACTGCTTGCCCTTGCCGGTGACCGTGTTCCAGCCGGCGCGGAGCATGGCCTTGGGGTCGATCGCCGACTCGGTGTAGAAGTCGCGGTCCTCGGCGGCGAGCGTCGCGTGCTGGGCCTCCTTGGAGATCTGCGCGAGTGACACGTTCTCGCGGTTGACCTCGCCGTCGCGGGCGAGTTGGCTGCCGTCCGCGTACAGGTAGACGTTGCTCTGCTTGGTCGCTGCGGCGTTGGCGGGCGGGATGTTCACCAGGTAGTAGCCGAGCGCGAAGAGGCCGACGAGCAGCAGGATCACGGTGATGAACGTGACGAGCACCATGCGCCAGGTCGGGATGAGCCGGCGCCAGCCGGTGCGCTTCGGGCGCTTGGGCTTCTTGCCCGCCGTGCCCTGGGCCGGCGCGGGCGGGGGAGCCGTCTCGGGCTCCCTGGGCGCCCAGCCCTGGGTCGGTTGCTGCGGCTGCGACTCGTCGCTCATCTGTTTGCCGGACTCCTGTTTTGCGTCTTGCGGTCCAAAACGCCCACTTACGCGTTCTGCGCCCCCTCTTGAAGACTGTCGCACCAAGCGTTCCGTTCCCGGACCTCGGCACGCGCCCGCCCCGAAAAATGCGTGGCAGCCGCCGCAGGCCCGGAACTAGGCTCGTGCGCTTGGGCCGAAATCAGCGGAAGGGGCTCCTCCGTGGGCACTGGACGGTTGTATGCGGCCGTCGCGGCGGGAGGCTTCCGCCGGTACGCCACCTATCGGGCGGCCACGGCGGCCGGGGTGTTCACGAACACCGTCTTCGGGATGATCCTGGCGTACACGTACATCGCGCTGTGGGACGAGAAGCCGCATCTCGGCGGCTACGACCAGGCGCAGGCGCTCACCTATGTGTGGCTGGGGCAGGCGCTGTACTCGACGCTGGCCATTCAGGGCGGCGGCGCGGAGAAGGATCTGATGGCCCGCATTCGCACGGGTGAGATCGCCGTCGACCTGTACCGGCCGGCCGATCTCCAACTCTGGTGGCTGGCGAGCGACTTGGGGCGGTCGCTGTTCCAGATGCTGGGGCGGGGCGTGATCCCGTTCGCGTTCGGTGCGCTGTTCTTCCGGATGGCGCTGCCGGGGGACGTCACCACGTGGCTGGCGTTCCTGGTCGCGCTTCTGCTGGCGATGGTGGTCAGTTTCGGGATCCGGTATCTGGCGGCCCTGAGCGTGTTCTGGCTGCTGGACGGCATGGGTGTCTCGCAGGCCCTGATGATCACGGGCGTCTTCTGCTCGGGCATCGTGCTTCCGCTCAACGCCTTTCCGGGGGCGTTCGGCGACGTCGTCCGGGCGCTGCCGTGGGCGGCGCAGCTCCAGCTGCCGGCGGATGTGCTGATGGGGGAGACCGATCCGCTGGGGGCGTTCGCCCTGCAGGCGGTGTGGGCGGTGGTGCTGCTGGCGGCCGGGCGGCTGCTGCAGTCGGCGGCGACGCGGCGGGTGGTGGTGCAGGGTGGCTGAGCCCCTCGGTGAGAGGTTGCGTGAGATGGCCGGTGCGGGGTGCGGCGAGATGGCCGGTGAGAGGCCCGGAGAGGTCGTCGGTGCGAGGTCCGGAGAGATCGTCGGCGCGAGGTCCAGGGCGCGTGAGGGGCTGCGGGCCTATCGGTTGATCGCCGCGATGTGGATCCGCTCCTCCATGACGTACCGCGCGTCCTTCGTCGTCACGATGTTCGGCAATCTGCTGATGACCGCCATGGACTTCGTCGGGATCCTGCTGATGTTCTCGCAGGTCGACTCGCTCGGCGGCTGGACGCTGCCCGAGATCGCCTTCCTGTACGGCCTGTCGGTGACGGCCTTCGGGATCGCCGACCTGGTGCTCGGCTCGATGGACGTCCTGGGCGCCCGGATCCGCGACGGCTCGTTCGACACGCTGCTGGTGCGGCCCGCGCCGGTGCTCGCCCAGATCGGCGCGGACCGTTTCGCGGTGCGCCGGGTGGGACGGATCGTGCAGGGGGCGGCGGTGCTGGCCTGGGCGCTGGTGTCGGTCGATGTGGAGTGGAGTGCGGCGAAGGTGCTGCTGATGCCGGTGATGGTGTTCAGCGGGGCGGCGATCTTCTGCGCGGTGTTCGTGGCGGGCGCGGCCTTCCAGATCTTCGCGCAGGACGCGGCGGAGGTGCAGAACGCGTTCACGTACGGCGGCACCACGCTGTTGCAGTATCCGCCGAGTGTGTTCGGCAAGGACCTGGTGCGCGGGGTGACGTTCATGCTGCCGCTCGCCTTCGTCAACTGGGTGCCGGCCTCCTATGTGCTGGGGCGGCCGTACCCGCTGGCGCTGCCGGAGTGGGCGGCCTTCGCGCCGCCGCTGGTGGCCGTGGGGTGCTGTGCGCTGGCCGGTCTGGCGTGGCGGGCGGGGCTCGGGTCGTATCGGAGTACGGGGAGTTGAGCGTGACAGAGCAGGCGTTCATCGAGTTGGACCGCGTCGAGAAGGTTTTCGACGTGCGCAGGAAGACCGGCTTCCTGAAGCGGGAGCGGCGGCAGGTGCGGGCGGTTGACTCGCTGTCGTTCACCGTGGCGCGCGGCGAGATGGTCGGCTACATCGGCCCGAACGGTGCCGGGAAGTCGACCACCATCAAGATGCTCACCGGGATCCTGACCCCGAGCGGCGGCCGGCTGCGCGTCGCCGGGATCGACCCGTCCCGGGAGCGGACCCGGCTCGCGCGGCGCATCGGTGTCGTGTTCGGGCAGCGGACGACCCTGTGGTGGGACCTTCCGCTGATCGACTCGTACGCGCTGATGCACCGCATGTACCGGATCCCGGATGCCCGGTACCGCGAGAACCTCGACCGGTGCGTCGAACTCCTCGAACTGGGCGAGCTGTTGGACGTCCCCGTCCGTCAGCTCTCGCTCGGCCAACGGATGCGCGGCGACATCGCGGCGGCCCTGCTGCACGACCCGGAGGTGCTCTACCTCGACGAGCCGACCATCGGCCTCGACGTGGTCAGCAAGGCCAAAGTGCGGCAGTTCCTGCGGGAGTTGAACACCGATCGCGGCACGACGGTCCTGCTGACGACGCATGACCTCCAGGACATCGAGCAGCTGTGCCGACGTGTGATGGTCATCGACCACGGGCGGCTGATGTACGACGGAGCGCTGGCCGGGCTGCACGAGGTGGGGGAGAGCGAGCGCACCCTCGTGGTCGATCTGGAGCGCGAACTGCCGCCCATCGAGGTGGAGTCGGCGCGGGTGGTGAAGGTGGAGGGGCCGCGGCAGTGGCTGGCGTTCCCGGCGTCGGAGTCGGCGGCTCCGCTCGTGGCGCGGATCGCTCGGGAGTATCCGATGGTGGACCTGTCGGTGCGGGAGCCGGACATCGAGGCGGTCATCGCGAAGATGCTGTCCTCCATGGGCGACACCCCCGGTTCCATGGGCGGCGCCCCGGACTCCCTGGACGGCACCCCTGATTCCCTGGCCGGGACCCCTCAACCCCCGGCGGAAAATCCCCCGGTGGGGAAAGCGGTCTCATAGCCCGCCGCGCGGGGAACTCGTAGTGTGGCAGTCATGACCGATGCCGTGCCTTCACCGGAGACGCCCCCGGGTCACTCGACCCCTGAGCTCCGGGCTTCCGACGCCGATCGTGAACGAGTCGCCGAGCAGCTGCGGGACGCCGTAGCCGAAGGCCGCCTCGACATGGAGGAGTTCGAGGAACGGCTGGAGGCGACGTACAAGGCGCGTACGTACGGAGAGCTGGCGCCGATCACCCGTGACCTGCCGGGTGCGGTGGCCGTCACACCGGTGTCGATGGTCAAGCAGCCTGCGCAGAGCGGGAGTTGGGCCGGTCGGATCGTCGGCGGCGAGGGCTCGTCCACGTGGGGTGTCGCGATCATGGGCGGGTTCCAGCGCAAGGGGCAGTGGACGGTGCCCAAGCGCTTCACCTCCTTCACGTTCTGGGGCGGCGGTGAGATCGACCTGCGCGACGCGAACTTCGCGGACCGCGAGGTCGTCATCAACTGCGTCGCCATCATGGGCGGCGCGAACGTGATCGTGCCGCCCGGCGTCGAGGTCGTCGTCCGCGGCCTCGGCATCATGGGCGGCTTCGACCACCGCCAGGAGGGCCGGCTCGGCGACCCGGGCGCCCCCCGCGTGATCATCACGGGCTTCGCCTTCTGGGGCGGTGTCGGCGTCGAGCGCAAGCTGCCCCGTGCCGAGCGCCTGCGCCTGAAGGAGGAGCGCCGCCAGGAGAAGCTGGAGCGCCGGGAGTCCCGCAGGGAGCTGGAGGGCCGCTCCGACCACCCCGACGTGTTGGACGACCTGTACGACACCGCCCGCGAGGCCCTTGAGGAGCACCGCGAGCTGATCCGCGAGCGCCACGACGAGCGCAGGCAACGCCACGAGGAGCGCCGCGAGCGTCACGAGGACCGCCGTGAACGGCACCGCGAGCGCCACGAGGACCGGCGCCGGGACCGGGGCTGGGACGGCGACCACTGAACCGCGCGGGGGAGCCCGGCCGCGGCCTGCTCCTTCGGTCAGGGGCGGTTCACAGCTCGGCCGGTGCCGCGCCCTTCAGGTCTTCGAGGTCGAAGACCTCCGCCATCCGCTGGTAGCCCTTGTCGCTCGGGTGGAGGTGGTCGCCCGAGTCGTAGTCGGCGCGCAGCCGGCGCGGGTTGTACGGGTCGCGCAGCGCCTTGTCGAAGTCGACGACGGCGTCGTACACCTTGCCCGCGCGGATCTGCGCGTTGACCTGCCGGCGTACGGCCTCGCGGGCGGAGCTGTAGCCGCGGTGCCCCTGGAAGGGCATCAGGGTCGCGCCGACGACGCGCAGTCCGCGGGCGTGCGCCTGCCGGACCAGGGTGCGCAGCCCGTCGGTGATCCGGTCGGGGTCGGCGAGCTTCGGGTTGCGCAGGATGTCGTTGACGCCGAGGTCGATGACGACGGCCTTGACGTTCGAGCGGTCGAGGACGTCGCGGCCGAAGCGGGCCACACCGGCCTGGTTCTCGGCGGGCCGGCCGAGGCCGTCGGCGAGGACCTGGTTGCCGCTGATGCCCTGGTTGACGACGCTGTAGCGGGGCACGTCGGCGGTGCCGGCGGAGGAGCGCACCCGGTCCGAAAGGATGTCCGTCCAGCGGCTGTTGGCGCCGACGGTGGAGGTGATGCCGTCGGTGAGCGAGTCGCCGAAGGCGACGACGGTGCCCGCCGACTCGTTGCTGAGCACGTCGAGAGCGGTCAGATAGCGCCAGTACGGGGTCTGCTCGGCGTACGGCGTGCCGCTCACGTCCTCCGTCCGGTCGCCCTCGGCGACGTAGGAGATCTGCTGGGCGTGCGGGTGGTAGGTGACCGGTCCGGACGGGATCGGTGAGTACGTCGTCACGAGGACGTCCGCGTCGTGCGGGATCTCCACGCGTACGGCGTCGCTCAGGACCTGCTGTCCGGGCTGGATGATCACCGAGAGGCTGCCGCCGAAGGTGAGGCGGCGCATGGTGCCGGTCGCCGCCGCCGCGTTGTTCACGGCCGCCGCCACGGCGAGGGAGGCGTGGGTGATGGTCAGTGGCTGCTGTCCGTAGAGATTGGACAGCGTGATGCGGGCACCCGTACCTCCGGCGCCCGCGTGCACGACGTTGCGGACCGAGCGGCCCGCCATGCCGCCCGTCTCGGTGCCGGGTTCGGCGCCGACGGGGGAGGCCGACCAGGAGCCGACCCAGGAGCCGGTGGAGGCGGGGGCGGCCGACGGGTGCGAGGTGCGGCCGCCGGCGAGAGTGTTGCGTGCGGTGCCGTCGTCGGCTGCGGCGCCGAGGTATATGGCGCCGGAAATGACCACGATCACAGCGATGATCGCGGACAGCAAGGCATAACCGTGACGCTTGGTCATGCGGTGCGGGTCTCCTCGGGCGATGGGAGCCCGAGGCTCCGATGTGATGACCCCATGATGCGTCATGGAGCAGGGGGCAGCTGAACAGGACCCCCCATTGGGCCGCGGAGTTCCCCAGTGACTTCCCCCCTCCGGACAGACGCCGGGAACTCTTGTTCCGTTCCAGGAGTCGGTCAGGAAGGGACAATGTTTGTAGGGGGACCGTGAACGGGTGGAGTGGATGGAACGCACAAAACCGGATGAAACGAGTGGCGTAGGGCATGATGCCCGGCCGGGCGCCGCCGATAACGCGGCGGTGCCCGGCCGGGCTGCCGGGGGTGGAGCCGCCGCTCCCGCCCCGGTGGGCCGCGCGATGACGTCCTTCAGCCCCGCCGACGAGGAGAAGCAGCGCGGCGTCCGCCGTATGAAGCTCACCGCGACCGGCCTCCTGCTGTTCGTGGCCGTGGTGTACGTCCTCGCGAAGTGGGCGTCCAACGCGGGCGCGGGCGCCTGGGCGGGGTACGTCGCGGCGGCCGCGGAGGCCGGCATGGTGGGCGCGCTCGCCGACTGGTTCGCGGTCACGGCGCTCTTCCGCCACCCCCTCGGCCTGCCCATCCCGCACACCGCGATCATCCCCACCAAGAAGGACCAGCTCGGCGTCTCGCTGGGCGAGTTCGTCGGCGAGAACTTCCTGTCGTCCGATGTCGTACGGCAGCGGTTGCACGCCGTCGGCATCGGCAGCCGGCTGGGCGCCTGGCTCGCCGAACCCGAGCACGCCGACCGGGTGACGGCCGAGCTGGCCACCGCGCTGCGCGGCGCCCTCACGGTGCTGCGCGACTCCGACGTCCAGGCGGTGGTGGGCGAGGCGATCACGCGCCGCGCCGACGCCCAGGAGATCGCGCCCGGCATCGGGAAGATGCTGGAGAAGGTCGTCGGGGACGGCGGTCACCGGCGGGTCGTCGACCTCGTCTGCGTCCGCGCCCACGACTGGCTGGTGCTGCACAGCGACTCCGTGATGGACGCGGTGCAGGGCGGCGCCCCCGGCTGGACCCCGAAGTTCGTCGACAAGAAGGTCGGCGAGCGGGTCTACAAGGAACTGCTCCGCTTCGTCACCGAGATGCGCGACGCCCCCGCCCACCCGGCCCGCGGCGCCCTCGACCGCTTCCTCACCGACTTCGCCTCCGACCTCCAGTCCGACACCGACACCCGCGCGCGCGTGGAACGCCTCAAGGGCGAGGTGCTCGGCCGCGGCGAGGTCCAGGACCTGATCGCCTCCGCCTGGACGGCCGTACGCTCGATGATCGTGTCGGCCGCCGAGGACGAGCGCAGCGAGCTGCGGCTGCGCGTGCGGGCCTCGCTGCTGTCGCTGGGCGCCCGGATGGCCGTCGAGCCGAAGATCCAGGCCAAGGTCGACGGATGGGTGGAGGGCGCGGCCGTGTACGTCGTGACGACGTACCGCAAGGAGATCACCTCCCTCATCACGGACACGGTCGCGGGCTGGGACGCCGAGCACACCACGAAGAAGATCGAGGCCCACATCGGCCGTGACCTGCAGTTCATCCGGATCAACGGCACGGTGGTGGGATCGCTGGCGGGGCTGCTGATCTACGTGGTGTCGCGGGCGCTGGGGGCGTAGCGGCGGTGCTCGCGGGACGCACGGGACGGAGGCGTTGCCGCACACGGATGGCGTGAAGGCGCTGCTCGCGGGCACTCGGACACGGTTCGCCCGACGAGGAGGGGAGCCCATGTCCAGCGCCGACATGCAAGTGCAGACCGGAACGGTGACCACGTCCATCCCCGCCCGGCTCGACCGCCTCCCGTGGTCGCGCTGGCACTGGATGATCGTGGTCGGCCTCGGCACGGTGTGGATCCTGGACGGCCTGGAGGTCACGGTCGTCGGCAACATCGCGGGCCGGCTCTCCGAGCCGGGCAGCGGACTGCCGATCTCGTCCGCACAGGTCACCGGTCTCGCCGCCGCGCTGTATGTCGCCGGAGCCTGCACGGGCGCGCTCTTCTGGGGCCGGCTCACCGACCGCTACGGCCGCAAGAAACTGTTCATGATCACGCTCGTGGTCTATCTGGCGGCCACGGCCCTGACGGCCGTCTCCTTCGAGTCCTGGTGGTTCTTCACCTTCCGCTTCCTCACGGGCTTCGGCATCGGCGGCGAGTACGCGGCCATCAACTCCGCGATCGACGAGCTGATCCCGGCCCACTTCCGCGGGCGGGTCGACCTGATCATCAACGGCAGCTTCTGGGTCGGCGCGGTCGGCGGCTCGCTCCTGTCGATCCTCGCGCTGAACACGGACGTGTTCGCCGAGAACGTGGGCTGGCGGCTGACGTTCGCCCTCGGCGTGGTGCTCGGCCTGGTCATCCTCCTCGTCCGCCGCAACGTCCCCGAAAGCCCGCGATGGCTGCTGATCCACGGCAGGGAGCGGGAGGCCGAGCAGGTGGTCGCCGCGGTGGAGGAACGCGTCCGCGAGGAGCGCGGCGGGCGCGAACTCCCGGAACCCGCCGGGGAGATCACCATCGAACAGCGCAAGACCATCGGCTTCCTCACGATCGCCCGCACGGTCTTCGCCGACTACCGCAGGCGCGCCGTCCTCGGCCTCTCCCTCTTCGTCGGCCAGGCCTTCCTCTACAACGCCATCACCTTCGGCTTCGGCGCGATCCTCACGACGTTCTACGACGTCTCCACGTCCGACACCGGCTACTACTTCGCCGTCATCGCGGTCGGCAACTTCCTCGGCCCGCTGCTGCTCGGCAAGCTCTTCGACACGGTGGGGCGGCGCGTGATGATCTCCTCGACCTACCTGCTGTCCGGGATCCTCCTCTTCGGCACGGCCTGGCTCTTCGACCAGGGCTCGCTGAGCGCGGTGACCCTGACGGCCTGCTGGTGCGTGGTGCTGTTCTTCGCCTCGGCGGGCGCGTCGAGCGCGTACCTGACGGTCTCGGAGATCTTCCCGATGGAGACCCGCGCCCTCGCCATCGCCTTCTTCTACGCCATCGGCACCGCCGCGGGCGGCATCAGCGGACCGCTCCTGTTCGCCGACCTCACCAAGACAGGCAAGGTCGGCGACACGGTCCTCGCCTTCCAGATCGGCGCGGGCCTGATGTGCGCGGCGGGACTGGTCGCGGCCGCACTGGCGGTACGGGCCGAACGGCGCTCCCTGGAGGACATCGCCAAGCCGCTCACGGCCGTGGCGACTCCCTAGGAAACGGTGGAACCCAGGGCCGGTCTGAGTACGCGTACTCTGTCGAGCCGTCCGCACGCGCGCAACTCTCGTACGCATGACCGAGAAGCTGTTGAGCCCTCTGCGAACGCGCCGCTGGCCGGAACGCTGGCTGACGCGCGTACTCGGCGCCGCCCTGTCCTGCGCGGCGTATCTCGTCTGCCTCCCTTGGGACCTGCGCAACCGCGTCCAGCTCCCGGGGTCCGACACGGAGACGACCCCGATGACGGGCATCGGCGTCCTGCTCCTGGGCGCCGCCCTGCTCCTCCTGGCGGCCTACTTCGGCCACCGGGACGCGCTCGGCTGGCCGCTGCTCCTGGTGGCCGTGCCCCCGGCGGCGCTGATGTACGTCTCGCTGAGCGCACACCCCGGCCCGCCGGACGGGTTCGCGAACGCGTGGCCCCTGGCGTGGGGGTTCTTCACCCTCCTCATCGCGGCCGGAGTGTTCGTCGCGGCCGTCGTGGCACGGCAGTTCAGGGCAGACTCGGCGGACGAGGAACTGATGCCGGCGCAGCGGTCGTCATGACCGGCGATCGCGATGACCAGTGGTCCTGTCGTGATGACCAGTGGTCTTGATGACCGGCGGTCGTGATTTTTGAGGAGAGGTTCGTCATGACCATCCGCAGAGTCGTCCCGAACGTCCAGGTCGAGTCCGAGAAGTCCATGGTGAACAACCGTGACTTCTATGGCCTGTTGGGCTTCGAGGAGGTCATGAACCTGGGCTGGGTCAGGACCCTCGCCTCCCCCTCCAACCCCACCGCGCAGATCAGCTTCCTCACCGAGGAGCGCACCGCGCCGGTCGTGCCCGACCTGAGCGTGGAGGTCGAGGACGTCGACACGGTGTACGCGGAGGTCGTCGCCTCGGGCGCGGAGATCGTACGGGAGCTGCGGGACGAGGATTGGGGCGTACGGCGCTTCTTCGTGCGGGACCCGAACGGCAGGGTCGTGAACGTGCTGGGGCACCGGGACCGAGTCACCGGTGCCGCCCGCTGATCACTGGCCGAAGAAGTACTGCGAGCCCTTCTGGATGAAGTACGACGCGTAGACGCGACCGAGCGCGGGCTTGCCGCGGTACATCCCGACGTACTGCTGCGTGCTGTCCACCACGACCGGCCGCGTCATGCAGGCGAACTTGATGCGCTGCCGATCCTCCGCCCAGTGGACGGCGGCAGGATCGACCCGGTCGCTGACCAGCAGCGGGAAGGCGCCGATGCCGTTCTGCAGGCCGACGGGCAGGCCGCCCTTGTTGTCCTTGGCGTACTTCATCACCTGGTCGGTGAAGCCCTCGATGGCGGGGACGGTTATCTCGGGGACCGCCGCGGCCACGGTGAACAGGTGCAGCCGTGTCGCCATCCAGCTCATGCGGAAGTCGGCCCGCCGCCCCACGAGGACGGGCACACCGGCCCAGTCCTCCCACCGCGTCTCGCATCCGTCGGCCGTGAGCCTGCTCTGCACCGAGGCGAGATAGGCCTGCGGCGCCGGCTGTCCTTGCTGCCCGTGTCCTGGCACCTGTCCGTACATGGGCGGGATCCTATGCCCCGGGTGCGCGGGTTCCTATGCCCCGGTCGTGGACCCGGGCCGAATGATCATCAGCACGGTGACGGTGGCCCAGAGAAGGTTGAAGATCCCCGTGAACATGGCGAGCCGGACGGCCGCCGCGGGGTCGCCGCCGCCGTCGACGAACACGCTCTGCCGGGGCAGCACCAGGGCGACGAGGACCAGAGCGGCGAGCGCGGTCAACGCGATCGAGACGACCAGCCAGGCGTCCCCGAGCACCCCCATGTTGCTCGCCGTGGCGAACCCGAAGACGGGGACGACGACGCCGACGGCCGCGTACACCCGGCAGATGCGGTGCAGCAGCCGTACGGTCTCCGCGGCCCCCACGTCACCGGGGTCGGCGAGGGCCTTGCGCGCGCTGGGCGGGAAGAGGCTCGCTGCGACGGTCACGGGCCCGACGGCGACGATCGCGGCGATGACATGGACGGCGAGGAGGAACTTGGTCACGGGGTGACGCTAGGTGCACGGCGGATCTTGCAGAAGTGGCGGTTTTGCCAGGGTGTGACGGATTCTCGCCAGGGGTGTTCTGGGCTCTTTTCAGTGCCGAGGTGCACTTCTCCCGCTGGTGCGACGTGTACGACGGCTTGGCCATAACTCGTCGTATGCCTACTCTCCTGCCATGCACACTGTGGCCGTACTGGCGCTGGACCAGGTGATTCCGTTCGACCTCTCCGCCCCGATCGACACGTTCGGCTGGGCCCGGCTGCCGGACGGGCGGGAGGCGTACCGGGTCCGGGTCTGTGCCCCGGCGGAGGAGGTGAGCGCGGGCTCGTACAGCCTGCGCGCGCCCTACGGCCTCGACGCGCTCGCGGACGCCGACACGATCGTGCTGCCCGGGGTCGCCGACCCCACGATCCCGCTGCCGCCGGGGGTGGCGGAGGCCCTGCGCGCGGCGGCGGCGAACGGCACACGGATCGCCTCCGTCTGCGTCGGCGCGTTCGTCTTCGCCGCCACGGGACTCCTGGACGGGCTGCGCGCGACCACGCACTGGTTCGCGGCGCAGGACCTGGCGGAGATGTACCCGGCGGTTACGGTCGACCCGAACGTCCTGTACGTCGACAACGGGCAGCTCCTGACCTCGGCCGGCGCGGCCGCGGCCATCGACATGTGCCTGCACATGATCCGCAGGGACCACGGTTCCGCCGTGGCCGCGCATGCCGCCCGGATGGCCGTCGTACCCCTCGAACGGGAGGGCGGCCAGGCCCAGTTCATCGTCCACGACCGGCCTCCGGCCCCGGCCGGCGCCACGCTGGAACCCCTGCTCGGATGGCTGGAGGACAACGCCGACCGCGACCTCGCACTGGACGACATCGCGGCCCACGCCGGCATGAGCGCCCGTACCCTCAACCGCCGCTTCCGCGAGCAGACGGGGACGACACCGCTGCAGTGGCTGCACCGGGCGCGGGTGCGCCGGGCCCAGTACCTCCTGGAGACCACCGCGTACCCCGTCGAACGCATCGCGGCGCAGGCGGGATTCGGCTCCCCGACGGCGTTCCGGGAACGCTTCAAGAGGGTGGTGGGGACGAGTCCGTATGCGTATCGGCGGGCGTTTCAGGGGGTTGAGGGGGTGTAGTTGCGGGGTCGGCCGACGTGGATCGGCTGGGCTGGGAGCTGGGCTGAGGTACGGCTTCCGGGGGCCGGGCTGATCAGGCGTGCCGGTCGGCGACCGCCCAGGAGGCGAGGGCGACGGCTCCGGCGACGCCGAACACGGCGGGCCAGGCGCCGACCTTCTTGGCCAGCGGGTGGGACGCGCCGAAGGCGGCGACGTACGCGACGGTCAGCGCACCCGCGGCCCTGCCGCCGGCCTGCTGCCGCCACTGCTGCGCGGCTGCGGCTCCCGCGGCGGCCAGGACGACCCCGCCGAGCTGCCGCTTCTTGGTCCAGCGGGCCACGCCGTATCCACCGATGAGCCCACTCGCGGCCACCGCCGCGGCCGGTACCTTCGCCATTTTGCTGCCTCCCGCTGCTGCGTCTGTCGATCGAACCGAGGCTAACGCTCTCGCGGGGCCACGCCACGGCCGCCCTCGCCGTCGCGCCCCGTCTCTTGCCGCAGGCGTACTCCGAATGTCCTTCCTCCCTCGGGGAACTCGACGGCTGAGCACGGCTCAAGCGCTGCTGACGCGCAAGTACCTACGCTCGCGAAGCCGAGCCGCGTTGGCAGGGATCGGATTCGGATTCGGATCGGAATCGTAGGAGAAGACACACGATGAGCATCCTGAGCAGCGCGGACCCCACGAGTCCGGCGAACACGATGAACACGACGGACGCGATGAGTTCGCTGAGATGGAGTGAGCTGGTCGAAGTGGTCCGGCAGTCCGGCCAGTACCTCTCCGAGTCGGAGGCGGAGCGCGTCATCCGTATCGTGCTGTCCGCGCTGGGCGGCCACGTGCACGGCGACGTACGCGACGAGCTGGCGAGCCGGCTTCCCGAGGAGGCGGGCCGGCTCGTCGCGACGCAGCTGCCGGCCACGCGGCGCCTGACCGCCGCGCAGTTCGTCGACAGCGTCGCGGCCCGCATCCTGGGCGCCACCCCGGCCACGGCCCGCTGGGACGTCACGTCGGTGCTCAGCGTGCTGCCGAAGGCGGTGGGCAACGAGGTCATCGACCAGGTCCTGGAGCAACTGTCCACCGGCTACGCCCTGTTGTTCGGCAGGGCGGACCTGACGTTGGCGACGTGACAGTGGTGACGTGACGTGACGTGACAGTGGTGACGTGAGGCCGCCGGGCTGACGCCGACGGCCTCACACCGCTTACGGTGGCCGTCCGGCCGCGCGCGGGCATGGACCGGGAGCCGGAATCCGGGAGCCGGAATCCGGGAGCCGGAATCCGGAAGCCGGAAAGCCGGAAGCCGGAAAGCCGGAATTCTGGGAGGCGAAACCGGCATCCGCCGACACCGGTTCCCGGTCCATGCCCGCCGCACGGCCGGGTGCCCGACCCGACGGCGGAAGACAAGACATCGTGCAGACCCCTCAGCCCGAGCCCCGCACCCTCACGCTCACCACCGAGGACACCATCCGTCTCGCCTACCGCGACCACCACCCACGGCCAGGAACCGCCACTCCTCCTCCCCGGCCCCCTCTCCTCCTCCTGCACGGCCTCGCGGGCCACATGGGCGAGTGGGACGACGTACTCCCGCTGCTCCTCGCGGACGGCCACAGAGTGGTGACGTACGACGCCCGGGGCCACGGCGCGAGCACCCGCCGCCCGCGGGACATGACCCGAGCGGCGTGCGTACGGGACACGGTGACGCTCATCCGCGAACTCGCCCTGGCCCCCGTGACGTTGGTGGGCCAGTCCCTGGGCGGCCTCACGGCACTCCTCACGGCGGCCGCGCACCCGGAACTGATCCATTCCCTGATCCTGATCGAGGCGGGCCCGAACGGCCCGAACCCGAACCTCCCCACGGAGATCGCGGCATGGCTGGACAGCTGGCCGACCCCCTTCAAGTCCCCTGCCGCAGCAGCCGACTTCTTCGGCCACGAGGCCTGGGCACGGAACCTGGAGCAGCGCGAGGACGGCTGGCACCCCCGCCTGGACCACGACACGACGATCGCGGCGATCACCGAACTGGCCACGCACGCCTACTGGTCCGAGTGGACCCGGATCCAGTGCCCCACCCTCGTCATCCGCGCCGCAAACGGCACCATGCCCCCGACAGAGCCCACCCAAATGATCTCCCACCGCCCAACCACCCAACTCACCGTCATCCCCGACGCAACCCACGACGCCCACCTGGACCAGCCGGAACGGCTGCACGCGGCGATGACGGCGTTTTTGGCGAGGTGATGGCGGGTCCCCCGCCCCGGGGGTCCCGGCACCACCGCTCGTACTCACGCGAGTGCAGGATGAACGCGTGCCACCCCGGGTCGACCTGCCTCGACGGCGACAGCGGCACGTCGCTGCGATGACCACTCATCCACAGGAACGCAAGAGCCTGGTCCACGACCTTCTCCGCGTGCGGCCGGGACACCTTGTCCTCTGCTTCCAGGAAGGAAGCAAGGCGATCGAACAACTCGTCGTCGACGAGGGATCGTCCGGTCCGGACCTCTGAATCCAGGATGACGGTCATCGCGTCCTCTCTTTCCTGCTCATGCCCGTGTCGGGCGGTGCGGGGCCGGCCACCGGGTGCCGGTGGAGCCATCGCTCGCCGCGAGGTTATGAGTGCAACGAGTCCGCTTCCCACTGATGTGCAGCAATGTGCACCAGCTCATTCCGTAGAGGGAGATCTGGCTCAACACCCTTGACCGGCAACGCTGGATGCAGGACTTTGCTGCACATCAGTGCACAGTTCGAAAGGGAGACGGCCATGGCCTTACAGCTCATCGGTGTCGATCCAGAGACGGGCCAGAGCGGTTCGCCGACAGCGTGGGTGGACTCGGAGAACGCCGACATCGTGCTCCAGAGCTACATCGCCGATGATCAGACCCGTCTCCAATGCGTGGAGAACACCGCAGCCGGGCACGACAAGGGGATCCCTGCCCACGAGACAGTGATCCGCGTCCCCGTACACCTGGTGCCGCTGCTGAGGGAGGCTTGCGATGCCGCAGAGCGAGCTGCGCTTTAACGATCTCCTCGAAGCGTCCCAGAGCTCAGCTGTTCATCTGGAGATGCGGGATGTGTACGGAGTCGGTGACGAAGCCGATGACTTCAACGAGTGGAAGCGCATTGGCAGGCGAGACGTAGACCCCGGGTCTGCGTACTGGACACCGTGGGTCGACCTGATCTCACGTGCGACATCCCGCGGTGTTGCCGTCCGTCGGGCTCGGATCGTGTCGGAACCGGTCACCGATTACATCCGCTACGAGTGGGCCGGCACTCCGGTCAACGTCCATGCCGGAGAACAGGTGCGGTGGCTGTCTCGGCGACGTGCGGCAGACTTGCTGCTGCCCGGCTGTGACCTATGGATCTTCGACGGCACGCAGGTACTGTTCAACCACTTCACCGGCGAGGGGAACTGGGCGGAACCTCCGCTCGAACTCTGTACGGAGCCGGAAGTCGTCCAGCAGTGCGTGGACGCCTTCGAGGCGGTATGGGGCCGCGCAGTCCCGCACGACCAATACAAGATTCACTGACAGGAATTACCGGACAGGCCAGCTCATGCCCATATCCCCCTCGTCATCGGCCCAAGACGCTCGCAAAAGAGTGGCGGGCCGACTGCGCGAACTGCGGAGGGATGCGGGGCTCACGGTCGTCGAGCTGGCCGGTCGGTGCGGTTGGCACCACGCCAAGACCTCGCGCATCGAGAACGCCAAGACGCCCCCGTCACCCACAGACATCCGCAGGTGGTGCACTGCCTGCAATGCCGAAAGCCATACGGCTGACCTGATCGCCGCATCCCGGGACGCCGAGTCCATGTATACGGAGTGGCAGCGCCGAGTCCGTCAGGGTCTACGCCAACTCCAGGACAGCTATGTGAAGTTGTACCGGTCAACTCGGCTGTTCCGCGTCTACTCACCCACGCTGATCCCAGGGCTCGTGCAGACAGAGGGATACGCACGGGCTTTGCTGGGAGCCAACGCCCAGCTGCTCGATGTCCCCAATGACGCGGAAGAAGCAGCAGCCGCCCGACTCGAACGCTCGCAGATCATCCACGAACGCGGACACCGCTTCGTGCTACTGATCGAAGAGGGCGCCCTTTACTACCAGTTGGCCGATGGCGACACGATGGCGGCTCAGCTCGGATACCTCCTCACCGCAGGCGCCCTGCCAGCCGTCTCGCTGGGCGTCATCCCAAGAGCCACGCGAGAACGCGCTCTGTGGCCGCAAGAGCTGTTCCATGTCTACGACGACACTCTCGTGTCGGTGGAACTCCTGTCCGCCCAGGTCAACATCACACAGCCGTCCGAGATCGAGCTGTACCTGAAGGCGTTCGAACAACTCCGGAGCATGGCTGTTTACGGCGCCGACGCACGCGCCCTCATCCTCAAGGCCATTGAGGCACTGCGGTGACAGCACCCCCAGCGCGATCAGCGCGCTCGGAGGACTCGGCAGGCACGAACACGCTCAGGCAATAGCTGGTCGGCTGCACCAGGCGGCCGCAGAACACATCGATGCGGACCATCGACGGGTCGATCGACTGATGCTCAGCCAGGAAGCGGCTTTTAAAGGCCCGGAATTCGGCCTCGTCCTGTGTCGAGAAGATGCGCTCCCATCGACCGTCACGTTCTTCGTACGCGGCTCTTGCACGCTGACTCCGCGCTTCCTGCTGCCGCTTCCTCTTCCGCTGCCCGGGCATGCCCAACAGCTTGCTGGACAGCCGGCCCTACGGCAACGGAGATCGCCCGACACCCCACGGTTCCCGTTGGGCGCGATGGATAGCGGGGAAGGAGCGCTGGCGCAGCGGGCGTATGAAGCTCTGCCATGCGTGACTGCCGACGTTGATGGCCGCACCATGGGCGTTCTTGGAATCGCGTACGAGGATGGCGCCGCCGGAGTACGCGCACTCCACGCACTCCGTGCCGCTGCCCCCGCTGTACGACGACTTGAACCAGCGGGGCGCAGGTACTGCGGCCATTTCAAGACTCCTCGTCTATGCGTTGGACCAGCGCCATGGAGGACTCAAGGTCGAGTGCTTGTGCGCTGAGGTACTCGAACGCCAACCTATAGCGGTCCAACTCCGGCTGCTTCTCCATGAAGAGCCCACCGCCGAGGAGGTCCACGTACACCACGTCCAGCTGGCGCGTGGGTCCCCGTAGGACCGCGAAACTCCCCACTGCTGCCGCATGGGCCCCTGCTGAGAACGGGAGGACTTGGACCGTGATGTCTGGACGTTCCGCAACGGTCATGAGGTGGCGCAGCTGTTCACGCATGACCTCGGTTCCGCCGACCACGCGTCGGATCGCTGCCTCGTCGATCACGCACCAGATGTGTGGAGGCTCGTCGCGCTGAAGAAGCTCCTGCCTCTTCATGCGGATGTCGACCATGTGCTGCACCTCCCGTTCTGGGCACTGCATCTCTGAAGCTCGGTGAACGGCTTCGGCGTAGGCACGGGTCTGGAGTAGGCCGGGGATGTACATGCAGGCGTAGTGGTCTTCTCGGACGACTTCGTCCTCAAGCGTGAGCATGAGGTTCATGGAGTCGGGGATGGGGTCGGCGAGAGACCGCCACCAGCCCTGGATCTTGGCCCCCTTTGCCAACTCGACGAGGGCCAAGCGTTCCTCATCAGAGGTCCCGTACTCGCGGCACAAGGCATCTACGGAGGGCCACTTGACCGAGCCCTCCTTCGTCTCGTAGCGGCTCAGCGTGGCCTTGGAGATGCCGACGCGCGCGCCAGCTTCTTCGAGGGTGAGGCCCTTGAGTTCGCGGAGGCGGCGCAGATCAGCGCCCAGCTGGCGTCTGCGGGTAGTAGGTCCAACTGCCATGTGCGAGGCCTTTCGTGTTGATCCTTCAGATGGTGCTGGTTGTGGGAGTGAGGCGGCAACGTGGTGTGCGCCGGGAGCGCGCGACACATGCGCGCGCTCCGATGCGATGGAAATGAGAGTTCCATTTTGAGAGTTCCAATGCAACTCTCGGTACGTGACCGATTGCGTATAGCAACTCGGCGCAGCGCCGAAGGAGTTGAGCCATGGCCCACATCACGTGCATGCCGAGAACGCCTTGGGATCTCCCCTTCGCGGCGGAGCCCGAGGAGGTGGCAGCTCTACGGCGGATCATGCGGATCCACTTGAAGTGCTGGGGACTGCAAGAGCTCACGGATGCTGCGCAACTCTGCGTCACTGAACTTGTTTCGAACGTCATCACGCATGTAGGGGCAGGGACCCCGACCACGCTCGCAGTTTCGATGAGTGGCACCCGCCTGCGGATCGAAGTCCACGACCCCGACACCCGTGCCCTACCGACCCTGATCCAGGCGGAAGCCGACTCCGAAGGTGGGCGCGGCATGGCGCTCGTTGAAGCCGTTGCCGAGCGCTGGGGCGTGCAGCTCGGTGAGGACCGGAAGGTGACTTGGTGCGAGTTGGCGACGAATCTGACCTCGCCGAACGGCCACAGCGGCGGCGCACAGGTGGCCAGAGCCGAGGCGATCCTCGGCCTCTATGCAGCGGCGGCCTTGCCTTGCGCGATGAGCGAGGGCCCACGTGCGTTGAGCGTGGCCGTAGCGGAGGACGCGGCGATCGATGTCATCGCAGACGTCCTCCTCTGGCTCCGTGCGCATGGCTGCGATGCGGACGAGGCGCTCGACCGGGCTCAGATGCACTTCGAGGCTGAAGCGGCTGTTTCCGGAGACTTGCGATGAGGGCGTCACCCAGTGGCGATTGCTGAATACGTCCAGACGTCCGCCGGAATCTGGTGCTTCAGCTTCCACGTGACGGCCATCGGCTTGCTCCCCTCATGGCTGTCGTACTCGGCCGGGCCGAGCAGCATCCACGGTTGAGCTCCACCGATGTCAGTGCTTTTGTAGCGCCGAACGAAGAGTAGAACGTGGCTTCCCTCGCGGACGTGATGCTGATAGCGGAGGCCTGTGGGGGAGGTTTCAGAGGTCTGGTTCTGAGACTCCCAGTGGAATCGGGTCTCGCTCAACGCGAAGTCGTGATAGCGCGTTTGCGGGGAGAAGTCCTTTTCATCCTTGTCTAGCGTGACGAGGAGAGCATCGGTTTTGATCGAATCGCACCACTTCACTCCCTCCCGGAAGTCACCTGGCATGAAGCCGCCAATGGAGGACTGGCCAAGGGCAGGAAGGATTTCCTCACGGCTGTACGAGGCATGCACCGTGAGCGGGATGCCGTTCTGGCCGTTCATGCCCAGTAGAGGAATGGGGACGTGCTCGGTGTGAGCGAGGTTGTACTCCAGCACCTGGCGCAGCTCGCTGCGTACGGCGTGCTGGTGGCGCAGAGTTGCAAATCCGGCGTCGTAGTCAGCAAAGCCCTTGCGGGTTACGCCGCCGAGCGGCCAGAGCTGGAAGAAGAGCATGTGTGCGTACGCCTGCCCTTGTTCGTCAAGCGTGTTGTAGGAAGGCGCGTCATCCTCCAGCATCCGCGTGTACGCGGCTACTCGCAGCGGATCGTCCACGTGGAGGAAGGCGGAGACGCGCTTGAGGAGCGCGGCTTCACCCTCCGGCGCCTCACCTTTCAAGAGGCCAGAGCGGCGGAGGAGTCCCGTCCACGAGTTGCCGCTGCCTCGATAGAGCTCTCTGAGCTCGCGACCACTCTCGAAGAGGTAGCCGCTGAGCTCCCGCTCCGCGTAATCAGCTACCTCGCGGGCCAAGGCCGTGACATTGACACCGATCTGGTCCTTGATGTTGGCGATGATGGTCTTCTTGGCCTTCTCCTCAAGGAGGATCTGGCAACCAGAGGGAAGCTGCGGGAAGTCATGCTCGATGTTGTCAAGGAGCCGCTTGCGGGTCAGGTTCGTCAACGCCCGGAACTGGTTCTCGAAGCGAAACTCCTTGCGATGCAGACCAATGAAGTCCAGCACAGTCAGCACCGCTTTGTCCTCGGTGCGCCGGAGGCCTCGACCAAGCTGCTGGAGGAACACGGTCGCGCTCGACGTTGGGCGCAACAGGAGCAGTGTGTCTACGTCGGGAATGTCGAGCCCCTCATTGAAGAGGTCGACGGAGAAGATTACCTGCAACGCCCCTGATCTGAGGCTTTCCAGTGCTTGTCTGCGCTCCTCTGCTGGTGTTTCACCGGAGAGAGCAACAGCATTGAGGCCCGCGATGCGGAAGTGCTCGGCCATGAAGCGCGCGTGCGCGACTGACACGCAGAAGCCCAAGGCGCGCATGGCGCCTGGCTCGGCGATCTTCGCTTCGACGGCCTTGATGACCAGCCGCGCCCGGGCCTTGTCGCCGCTGAGTACGTTACTCAGGGCCTCCGCGTCGTATCCGCCGCGTTTCCATGTCACCGCACTCAGGTCGGTGTTGTCGCTGATGCCGAGGTAGTGGAACGGGCTGAGGAGGTTGTTTTCGAGGGCTTCCCAAAGCCGCATTTCAGCTGCGATCCGGCCATCGAAGAATTCGTCCTGGATGTTCTTGCCGTCCATGCGCTCAGGCGTGGCTGTCAGCCCCAGGAGCTCCGCCGGCTGGAAGTGATCGAGGATCTTGCGGTACGTCGGTGATGTCCCGTGGTGGAACTCGTCGATCACGATTACATCGAAGTGATCAGGAGAGAGCCGATCCAGCGCTCGTGCGTTGAGCGACTGCACACTCGCGAAGACGTGGGTCCATCGTTCCGGGATCTCGCCGCTGTGGAGGGACTCGCCGAAGTTCGGGTCTACCAAGACGTCTTGGTAGGTGCGCAGAGACTGCTGCAAGATCTCCTTGCGGTGGGCGACAAACAAGAGGCGCAGGTCACGGCCGTACTTCCTGCGCAACTGCTTGTAGTCGAGCGCTGCCATTACCGTCTTGCCTGTACCGGTCGCCGCGACCAGCAGATTCCGGTGGCGGTTATGGACCTCACGCTCGACATCCAGCCGCTCCAGCATGTCGCGCTGATGCGGATATGGCCGTACTTCAAGGCCAGACAGGGTGATCCTGCGCTCCGCCGCGGACGTGGAAGAGGTGCCGCCCGCGATCGCCAACGCCTCCGTCAGCCGGTCCCCGTCAGTGTCGGGGTCGTACGACTCGAAGGACGGATCGCTCCAGTACGCCTCGAAGGTCGCCTCGAACTTTCGCAGTACATCAGGCGTGGCGACCGAAGACATCCGGACGTTCCACTCCAAGCCATCGAGCAGCGCGGCCTTGGAGAGATTGGAGCTACCGATGTAGGCGGTGTCGTAGCCGCTCTTGCGGCGGAACAGCCATGCCTTGGCGTGAAGCCGGGTGGACCGGGTCTCGTAGTTCACCTTGACCTCGGCGTTGAACTCTTGGACCAGTCGATCCAGCGCGCGCCGCTCGGTCGCTCCGATGTACGTCGTCGTGATGACGCGTATCGGCACGTCTCGCTCATGTGCTGCTTGCAAGGACTGCTCGATGATCCGCAGACCGTGCCACTTCACGAAGGCGCAGAGCAGATCTACGCGGTCAGCGGTGGCAAGCTCGGCGCGCAATTCGAAGCCGAGGCTCGGGTCTTCTGGTGAGTTGGTGATGAGGGCGGCGTCGGAGAGCGGGATGCCTGGGCGTACGGCGAAGACGCCGGGAGCCTCCTGCCGGGTCAGTGCGAGAAGTTGACGAGGTCCGGGAGCGACCAGATCCACCCACTCCTGTGCGCCTTCGAGGGTGCTGATGGACTCCAGGATGTGGTTCGCGGCGTGTACCCGCTCCTCCGCAGGGAGGCCTTGCATCACCCGCCGCACCGCTCGGGCCACGTGCCTGGCCAAGACATGTGGGACGGACTCGTCGCCGACTACATCGCTCACCGGATGCCATCCGAGGGCGGCGAACTCCTTCAGCTTCTGCTCGAACCGCAGAGTGATGAGCTCTTCGTACACGCCTGCCGCAGGCTGCGTCAGATCCCCCAGCTCAGACACGCGGACCCCTTTGGTGACTTGTACGGCCGTGCTCATGTGTAACAGAGACCACTGACACTTCGGGCTGAGGGCGATGAGGAAGCCCCGTGCGACATGTCCTGTGTCACTGATTCCTTATGCCGCGCGTCTCGATGGTTGTAGCTACTGATCGGCGTTGCAGCGCACCAGCAATGAGCTCCATCTCGATCAGGGTGCCAACCAGGCCGGTGTCCTTCAGTTCGCTGGCCATCGTGCGTGCCTGGCCCAAAGGCAGCTGGAGAGACTCGCGTAGGACTCGCAGGATGGGGATGAGGCTGGGCTCGTCGTCCGCAAGGTGAAGTCGGGCGGGCCCGTGTTCTGCGAGCAGAGCCTGCCGGATCTCCTCGGGAGTCGCTCCACCTGTGTCCTGCTCACACCACCCATTTGGGCAGGTCTGACACACTCCTTCAGTGCCCCACCACAACTGCCCGTGATCGAGGTACTGGCCAACGTCGCGGATCATCCAGCCGCCGCAGTCTTCGCATCGCGCCGTGACTTTCACTCCTTGAGTGATCACCGAACTCCTCGCCGCCAGACGCCGATCAGCGGATCCTCCCTCAAACGTGCCAGTCAGCCGAGCCACCGCTTCCCGCGGGCGCGGGGCGGATCACAGCGGCCTGAGTCAACGACCTGCCGGTAGGCGCGATCGGCGAGTTCCGTGTCCGAGCCAACTCGGCCGTTGGCAACTGCCGCGGACCGCCCGCTCTACGCGAGATCACCGGCGCATGGTACTGACTGCAAGCGCCCAGCGGCTTGTGACCCCGCCCGACGTGGCGACCTCGGACATGACGCAACTGGCCAGTTTTATATACAGGTTTGACAGAGGTGATCGACTTCGCTCAAGTGGAAACGTGGAAATCGAACGAGCTATCGGTCACATCTCCGGGATCCCCCTTGGGGCCGTCTTCCATCGACGACTGGATGTGATGCGAGCCCAGTTACATCGCACCAACCAGAAGGGCATCTCGTGGATCGCTGACGAGGACGGCGCCGAAGTTGGCGACGCCATCGTCTTGCACGGCGGGTACGAGGATGACGAAGACCACTGGACGTGGGTGCGATACACCGGGGCCTCGCCGGACAAGGAGAAGGATGAGAAGACGGGGAAGCTGTTATGTAGTCAATCATGGGCATACCGGGATAACGCTGCTCTGAAGCGCAGCTATGAGCGCGGGCATCCGATTCGTGTCATCCGTGGCTATGAAGGGGATCCGCGATTCTCGCTCCCCGATGACTATAGGTATGACGGCCTGTACAAGATCACGGCCATCCGCACGGCGATATCCAAGTCACCAGCGCCGGACGGCTCGGAACTCAAGATCTGTCAGTTTGACCTGGCGCGACTGTCGGATCCACTCCAGGAGCAGACGGACGTTGAACGTCACGTTGCTGAAATGCTCGAAGAACTCGATGGGTTGGATGAGTTGAGCGGGCAGCAGGAAGCTGAGAAGTTTCCTGAGGTGCGTACCACCCAGGTTCAGCGTTTCGTGAGAGACGCTCCGGCGGCTAGGCGCATCAAGGAGCTCTACGAGGGCGAGTGTCAGCTGTGCGGTCTCCGCCTGATGGGGCCGGACGGCAAGCCCTACAGCGAGGGTGCGCACATACGACCGTTGGGTAGGCCCCACAACGGGCCCGATGTTGAGCCGAACATCCTCTGCCTCTGCCCCAACTGCCATGTGCGGCTGGACATTGGCGCCGTCGTCGTGGCCGACGATTGGTCGATCGTTGTGCGTGCGGGATTGCTTGGCGCGCCTGTGCTGCCAAGGCTGCTGATGAAGGGCCAACACAGGGTGCATCCGGACTATGTTCGCTACCACCGGGCGTGGTGGGAGAAGAACACTGGGCCCGCCAGCGACTCGTAGGACTGAAGCTCCTTGCGATGTGGCGGGGGCCTACGTGGCCCCGCCACAGACGCGCAGATTTGGTCGGTGATCGCCGGCTTGGCGCGCCACTGACCGGGCCCGTTTGGACTACCCGACCCCGTGACACCCCCCATAAACCCGCCCCGACCCACACCAGCACTCAGCCCCCCGCTGCGGAGGCCAAGCCACAGCCAGCCCCCTGGCTGCCAGTGTCGTCGCGTACTGCGGGAGCAGGGTGGTGTCCGACGGGGAGGACGCCTCCGACGCGGCGAAGGCTTCGTAGGACGGGACCGTTCCCGTCACGATGCCCAGGTTTGGGGTGCCGGAGGCTGAGAGCTCGCGCAGGGATGCCTCTATGGTCGCGAGGTGTTCCTCGTGGGAGGGGTATTCCGAGGTCAACGACGGGTACGCCGCGAGGAGTTCGGCCAGTTCGGCGGCGGGCCAGTGCAGGACGGCCACCGGGAAGGGGCGGGAGAGCGCTTCGCGGTAGGTGCCGAGTTCGGCGCGCAGGCGGCTGATCTCGGCCGCCAGCTCCGCCGGGTTGTCCGAGCCGAGGGACCAGACGCGCTTCGGGTCGTGGAGTTCGTCCAGCGAGACCGGGGAGGAGTGGAGGGTGTCCGCCAGGGCGTCCCAGTGGTCGTGGGCCATGCCGAGCATGCGGCGGACGCGGTGGCGGCCGTAGAGGAGCGGGTGAGTCGAGTACGGGGGCTCGGGCACGTCCGTCAGGAGGAGCGTCGCGCCCTGCGTGAAGGTGTCCTGCGCCGCCTCCAGCTCGTCGTGGGACTCCAGGGACTCCGCGACGATCACCCAGGGGGCCGGGTCGCGCGGGGACGCGGCGCGGACGCCGTCGATGATCGCGCGGGCCTCCGCCTCGTGGCCGTACTCCCAGAGGTTCGACGCCTTGAGGGCGCGGACCAGGTGGGGGGTCTCCAGGGAGGCCGGAGTGGCCAGCAGGCGGTCGTAGAGCGCGGTGGCGCCGGGGCGGTCGCCGGCCAGTTCCAGGTGGGCCGCGGCCTGCAGGAGCAGGTGCTCGGCGTCCTCGGGATACAGGCCGGCAGTCCGCTCCAGGCGCGCTGCTTCGGCGGTGTGGTCGACGTTCTCGGCAGACGTGTCGGGGCGCATGAGGGACACCGTACTGCGACCGGTGTGCAAAGAAGAGGTAGGGAAGACGTACGTGCAGGTCAGGTGGGTCGGGAAGCTCCAGGGTGGAAGGCCCGGGACCGAAGCGCCCGGGGGGGGGGGGGGGGGGGGGGGGGGGGGGGGGGGGGGGGGGGGGGGGGGGGGGGGGGGGGGGGGGGGGGGGGGGGGGGGGGGGGGGGGGGGGGGG